>JANOXW010000396.1:0-5054 GCA_031418635.1 Acidobacteriota bacterium | reverse complement strand
ATTGACCAAATCAATGAGACCAAAAGTTATCACATCGTAACGATTGAAGACCCGATAGAGTTTCTTCATTCACACAAAAAATGCACGATAAATCAGCGTGAAGTCGGTTCCGATACAAAAGATTTCGGTTCGGCTTTGCGTGCCGCGCTTCGGCAAGCTCCGAAAGTCATTCTCGTCGGCGAAATGCGCGATTTGGAAACGGCGGAAATTGCGCTTGAAGCGGCAGAAACGGGACATCTTGTTTTGTCAACTTTGCATACGATTGACGCGGCAAAAACGGTTGACCGCATCATCGGTTTGTATCCGAAAAATGAAGAGAAAATTATCCGTATGCGCCTTGCCCAAACTTTTCGCTACATCGTTTCGCAACGCCTAATTCCGCGTGGCGATGGCAAAGGGCGCGTGGCGGCAGTTGAAATTTTAAAGTCTAATCAACGCACCCGCGAATACATCGAAAAAGGTGAGTCGGAAGGCAAAACACTGCTCGATGCGATGCGCGACGGTGAAATTGACGGAATGCAGGATTTCGATTCGGTTATTCGTAGAATGATTGAAAAACAAACCATTACACTTGAAGACGGGCTTTCGTTCTCGACCAATCAGAACAATCTGTTGCTTCAACTAAAAGGACTTTCATCGTCCGACGACTATGCCAACGCTCAACCCCAACCGATGCAACCGATGTCTATACCGCCGACACCACCGCCAACACCCAATTCATTTTTAGATATGATTGAATAGATTTTTTAATGGTTAATGGTTAATGGTTAATTTTAGTTCGAGACAATAATTAACCATTAACCATTAACCATTAACCATTAACATTATGATAATACGTTGTGATAATTGTTCTGTTTCGCTTCAACTCGACGAGGAAAAAATTCCGGGTGGAAATTTCACGGTGCGATGTCCGCGCTGTCAAAATCTGATTCGCGTAACGCCGTCGTCAAAATCAACCGTCGAACAGTTGAAGGAAAACGCCGCCGCGCCAGCCGTTAAAGATGGTGGGCAGGAATTTGCGGCAAAAGAAAACGAGTTTCAAATCAATAATGCGATGCGTTCTTTGCTTGCGGCTCTGCAAACCGAAAACAAAGTAATTGAGTCGGACGACGAAAAAACCGAAAAGCCGCGCCGTGTTCTGCTCTGTCTTGGGCAAAAACGCGATCTGGTTGCCAAGACATTGGTTGACGCGGGATTTAAGGTTTATTTGGCACAAACTCCGGCGCAGGCAAATGAACGGTTGCGCGAAGGCAAAACCGAGATTCTCGTTTTTTCGCCCGATTTTGCGGCGGAATTCGGCGGCGCAGCGATTCTGCAACAAAAGGTCAACGCAATGTATTCGGCGGAAAGACGGCGTTTGTTTTTCGTTTCGGTAGAAGATAACGGCACAACGCTCAACGCCCACGACGCATTTTTGCGAAACTTGAATTTAATTGTCAACTCCAACGACATCAATCAACTTCCGTTGATTCTGAATCGGGCTTTGCGCGATTTTAACGAACTTTATCTTTACTACAACAAAGCTGTCGGCGTTGTGGAAATTTAGGTTCAAGGTTCAAGGTTCAAGGTTTCTGGTTCAAAGTTATTTGGTAACACAAGTTCTTGAACCTTGAACCTTGAACCTTGAACTTTTTAGCCAGCGGTGAGGCAACCTTCTGAATGATTTGTGGCATCTTGAATAATTAAGAATTACCATCTAAAATCTTAATAGTTAAAATTCGAGAAAAAAAAGCGAGAAAGTATTATTATTGCGATAAGGAGTTTTACCGTTATGTCTAAAAACAAATTGATTCGGAATTTCGCGTTGACAATTTCGATAGCGGCGACAAGCGTTTCATTCGGCTTTGCCCAAGTTGATAAAGAGCAACCAAGTCAAGACCCGACCACCAAAGCGCGGACGCAGAAGGCGGAAGTTAACAAGGTTTATCAAAATTGGGTAAATAATGATGTTCCATACATCATTACCGACCAAGAAAAAAGAGCATTTAAGGCTTTGAAAACCGATGAGGAACGCGAAAATTTTATCGAAAATTTCTGGCGCAGACGCGACCCGAATCCCGACACCGAAGAAAACGAATATCGTGAAGAATATTATGAGCGCATCGCGTATGCCAATGAGCATTATGCTTCGGGCATTCCGGGTTGGAAAACCGACCGCGGACGCACATATATCGCGTGGGGCAAACCCGACGGCGTAGAATCGCATCCTTCTGGTGGAAGTTATGACCGTCCGAGTTATGAAGGCGGCGGTTCGACAACGACTTATCCGTTTGAAACGTGGTTCTATCGCCATCTCGATAATGTCGGCGACGGTATTGAGATCGAATTTGTTGACCCAACCGGAACGGGCGAATATCGCATTGCCCGCAGTCCGAATGAAAAGGACGCACTTTTGAACGTGCCGGGCGCGGGTTTGACGACCTCCGAACAACTTGGCATTGGCAACAAAGGCGACCGCATTTCGGGAGCGAGTAATGGTAATAACTACGGACGCGAACAAGATTCACCGTTTCGACGGCTTGAGATAATTACTAATTTGCAACGTCCGCCGCAAGTCAAATTCAGCGATCTGCAAACCGAATTATCGGAATCACCTGTAATTGATAATAATCCGCTTGATTTTGATTTGCGGGTGGACTTTTTCCGCCAATCCGATGAGCGCGTCGTAACGACATTTACTGTGCAAGCTAATAATAAAGAGCTTCAATTTGTTGATGAAGGCGGATTTCCAACGGCGCGAATGAATATTTTCGGACGTATCACGGCGGTGTCGGGCAAGCGTTCCGGCATTTTTGAAGATTCGGCAGTTACAAATGCCACTACCGAAGAACTCAACGAAGCCCGTGAGCGCAAATCAGTCTATCAAAAAGCAATCGCCTTAACGCCCGGAACTTATAAAGTTGACGTCATTGTCCGCGATGTCGGAACGGGCAATCGTGGTGTTCGGAGCATTGGCTTTACCGTGCCGCGCTATGACGACAGCAAACTCGATACGTCAACCTTGATCTTGGCTTCGACGCTTCGCACGACATCTGAAAAAGACATCGGCGCGAGTTTCGTTATCGGCGGTGCCAAGGTTATTCCAAATCTTTCCGGCATTTATCGCAAAGGTCAGGATGTCGGCGTTTATCTGCAAGTTTATAATGCCAAAATTGACCAAACAACTTTGCGTCCGGCGGTTGATGTCGAATATATTTTAACCAAAGGCGGCAAAGAAGTTTTAAGACAAAAAGAAGATTGGCAAGGTTTGAGCGATGCTGGACAACGGCTGACATTAGCCCGTCTGCTTCCGACAGCGCAGATGGCGTTGGGCGATTACGAACTCAAAATCAAGATTCGTGATAACGTCGGCGACAAACCGCAAGAAGTTGTCCAAACTGCCAAATTTACGGTTTCTCAATAGTTTTTGCAATTTTCAAATTACTAAAGCCGGCGCAAGTTTATTATTGCGTCGGCTTTAGTAATTTGAGATGTTTTTCGGAAAGATATTCAAACGGATGCAAAATACTTCTAATTTCCGCCCGTCATCATCAAACCTATTTCTTCTGTCGAAGTCGTTTTCGGATTTACTTCGCCAACAAACTTTCCTTTGTAAATAACAAGCAATCTGTCAGCCAACGCGGTAACTTCTTCGAGTTCGGCGGAAACTAACAAAACCGCGCTTCCCGCGTCGCGCAAGCCGATTAGTTTGCGGTGAATAAATTCGATTGCGCCGATGTCCACGCCGCGCGTCGGTTGTGAAACAAGAAGAAGTTTCGGGTTGAGTTCAAATTCGCGCCCAATGACGAGTTTTTGCTGATTTCCGCCGGAAAGCGCACGCGCCGGCAGTTCGCAATTTGGTGGGCGTACATCGAAGTTTTCGATGATTTCATTAGCACGTCTTTTTATCGCCGATTGACTTAAAATTCCCGCGCCAATCGTAACCGGCGGACGATAATGAACGCCGAGCATCGAATTTTCCGCCAAGTCAAATTCGAGTAAAAGTCCGCGTTTGTGGCGGTCTTCGGGAATATGCGCGATGCCGAGTTCTTTGCGTTTTCGGGCATTTGTTTTAGTTATATCGCTTCCGAAAAGTTCGATTTTACCGCTTAGATTTGCCGATGGCGTTAAACCTGCAATAGCTTCGATAAGTTCGGTCTGCCCGTTGCCTTCGATGCCCGCAATGCCGACGATTTCGCCCGCTTTGACCGCAAAAGAAACGCTGTTTAAGGCTTCGCCGTGCGCGTTTCTGACGGTTAAATTTTGCACATTCAAAACATTTTCTTTCGGCAACGCATCAGTTTTTTCGACTCTCAGCAAAACATCGCGCCCGACAATCATTCGTGCCAAATCTTTCGCTGTCGTTTCCGCAGTTTTCACATTGCCGACGGTTTTTCCGTCGCGCATTACCGTAACGTCATCGGAAATCGCCAAAACTTCTTCGAGTTTATGCGTGATGATGACAATCGTTTTGCCTTGTTCGCGCATTCGGCGCAAAATATTGAAAAATTCTTCAACTTCCTGCGGCGTTAAAACAGCCGTCGGTTCGTCTAAAATCAACAGTTCAGCGTTGCGGTAAAGTGCCTTCAAAAGTTCGACGCGCTGTTGTGCGCCAACGGATAAATCTTCGATATACGCTTTTGGATTTACGCCTAAACGCAACTCATTCGACAAAGCCAAAATATCTGCATTTGCCTTATCCAAATCCAGATTAAACGCGCCGCCCGTTTCTGCACCTAAAACGATATTTTCGGCAACCGTCATCGTATCAACCAACATAAAATGCTGATGAACCATCCCGATTCCAAGTTTTATCGCGTCTTCGGGCGATTTGATATTGACATAATTGCCATCAACCAAAATCTCGCCGCTATCAGCCGTATAAAAGCCGTAAGCGATTCGCATCACGGTTGATTTGCCCGCACCGTTTTCGCCGACAATCGCGTGAATCATACCTTTTTCAATTTTGATGGAAACGTCGTTATTTGCCACCACATTGCCGAATGTTTTTGTAATGTTTCTCAGTTCGAGCATTTTGTTTTTAAAGTTATTGAAGTAAAATTTTTCTATGTCGT
>JANOXW010000395.1:0-6427 GCA_031418635.1 Acidobacteriota bacterium | reverse complement strand
AAAAACAACCTGATTTATTTCGTTCAAATTGCGGTCAAACACATCGCGCAAATTTTTGTCCCAACTAGCGCGACGAACAGTAGCGCGTTTGTTCCAATAATCAATCGTCGCTTGCTGTTCTTTGATACGATTTTCCCGCGCTTGTTCAGGCGTTTGTGCCAAACCGATCTTGCCTAACACTCTTTCAACCAGCGTCGGCGCAACATTTGTCGAAACATTATCGTCGTGCGCCGAATAATTTTTTATACCGACAATCGTGAGCAAAGAACTAATAAGCGCGATACTCAAAACAGCGGCAAAAACCTGCGAAAAAGAAAATTGCCAACGAAGCCGACCTATTTTAACTTTTTCTTCCTTTTCCTGAGCAATTTCGGGCTTAATCTCGGTTTCGATAATATTGTTGATGCGACACCACAAGGCTTTTGAATTCGGCGGCACAAAATCCGGCGTTTCGTCAAGCAAACAAAAATCCAGAATCATCGCAAAATCCTGACAAACCTTAGCACAAGCGGCGCAAACGGCGAGATGCGTTTGGACTTGCAACGAACTTTCTTGTTCAAGTTCGTTGTCCAAATACACACTAATCAATTGTTGACATTGTTCGCAGTTCATCTGATTGTCGCTGGTAAATAGTTTGCTTCAATATGTTTTTCGCCAAATTTTTGACTTCACCTAATAGATTGCCGCAGAAACTTTTAGGTTGCCTTGTAATCCAAAATTTAATTGTTTTGTTTGATAAGCAAGCCGCGCAACTTTAGCCGCGCTTTGTGAAGTTGCGATTTTGAGGTGCCGACCGAGATTCCGAGAATTCGCGCAACTTCTTCGTGTTCATAGCCTTCGACATCGTGCAATATAAACACGCTCTTATAACCCGGCGGCAATTCTTCGACGGCTCTCGTTAGCGCAATGCGGTCAAGCACCGGCATTCGCGTTTGATTTTCCGTTCCCGGCACAATCTGTTCGGGAATTTCGCCATCGTTTGATGTTTTTTCATTTTTCACGCTTCGCCGCCGAAAGTGCATCAAAACCTGATTCACCGTCATTCGATGAAGCCACGTCGAAAACGCCGAATCGCCGCGAAAGCTGCCGATTTTGCGAAAAAGTTGGATAAAAACTTCCTGCGTCAAATCTTCGGCTTCGGTCGGATTGCTCATCATTCGCAAACAAAGGCTATATGTTCGCCGATGATACCGTTCATAAAGGAGTTCAAACGCCGCAATATTGCCCAAAGCCGCGAGTTTGGTCAGTCGAAAATCAGGCGCGTCCGCTTCGACGGTTTCCATTTCGGTTGCCGTCGGCGTGTGCAAAACAGAAACGCTACTTGTGCTTTCCTCCACTTGAAAAACGCCGTCGCCTTCCATCGCTATCGAAGTCAAGTCCATATTTGCTCCAAATAAATTGTCGGAATTTAGAAAGTCTTTCGTGTCTATGATGAGCCACCTCCAAAAATTGGTTGCTTTTCGACCTGATTATTTTACGACGAAACGCGAAAAAGGTAAATGTTTATTTTAAAAATTCACTTTTTCAGTAGGTTTCTTGCCAAATCAGTTGTGGATGCAGTTTTATACAGATAGAAATCAAAAAAAATTATGATTTTTTAGAAATAAAACCGCGCAAAATAATAAAGAATCGGCGCATTAAAAAGCAGACTGTCCAATCTGTCAAGCAAACCGCCGTGTCCGGGCAAAATGTTTGCCGCATCTTTTGCGCCCGCGCCGCGTTTCATCGCGCTCTCTGCCAAATCGCCGAAAAGTCCGACAATTGACATTACAATTGCCAATGGAATCGAGATTTTATAAGGTAATTCGGGGAAAAACAAAAGCGTCGAAAGCGCGGCAAAGGCTGAACTTAAAACAAGTCCGCCGACCACGCCTTCCCAAGTTTTGCCCGGACTGATTTTCGGCACGAGTTTATGTTTGCCGAAATTTTTCCCAACATAATACGCGCCCGTGTCTGCGCCCATCACAATCAAAAAGAAAAATCCGAGAAGTTTGGTCGAGAGAAACGGCACGATTGTATCGTTAAACCCGACACGCATCGAAACCAGAAATCCACCCAAAAACGCCACATATAAAACACCCAAAATCGTAACGCCAACGCCCCTCAACATTTTGGAAAAATCTTTCTGAAAGCGAAAAGTTTGCGTCGTGAGAACAATCATCACAAAAAATACAAGCGTCAAAATTAACAAATCAGGCGCATTAACGGGCGCGTCAAAAAGAAAAGCGACAAAAAAAACCGCCGCGCCCAAATATCCGATTGAAGCATCGGCTTTGAGTTCCAACTTTTTCGTCAGCGTAAAAAATTCAAAAAGCCCCGCGCCCAAAGCTAACGCTGCAATAATCAAAAAAAGCCAAGTCATCTGCGGATAATTCGGTAGAAAATACGGCAAAAGAATTGATAAAATTAAAACCGGAAGCGCAATAAGCGCAGTTAAAAGTCGGCTATTCATTTAAGATTAGTAGCCACAAAAAGCACAAAAATAACAAAATGATTTTCTGCGTTTTTTGTGCTTTTCTGTGGCTATTTTATTCCTCCAAATCGGCGTTCACGTTTTTGAAAATCAATAATTGCCTCGAAAATATCGGCACGACGAAAATCAGGAAAAAGTGTCGGCGTAACGTAAATTTCGCTATAAGCCAACTGCCACAGCAAGAAATTTGAAATACGAAACTCGCCGCTTGTGCGAATCATCAAATCAACTTCGGGCAAACCGTTTGTATAAAGATTTTCTTCAATTTCGTTTTCGCTCAAATCATCAATTGACTTGCCGTTTTCCAAAATCTTTTTTGCCGCTTTTTTTGCCGCTTCGACGATCTCGGCGCGTCCGCCGTAATTGAGCGCGACGCTCAAAATTGTTCCCGTGTTTTTTGATGTAAAATCCATCGCCGAAGCAATTTGTTTTTGCAAATCCGCGCTCAAACCCTCGATTTTTCCGATTGCCTGAAAACGAATATTATTTTTGTGGACAGTTTTCAATTCGTTTTTCAAATAAAGTTTGAGCATTTGCATCAAACCCGAAACTTCATCTTCGGGACGTTTCCAATTTTCAGTCGAAAAAGCGTAAAGCGTAACGGCTTTTATCTGCAATCTCGCGCAAGTATCGAGAATCGCACGAACCGATTCTGCGCCAGCACGATGTCCAAAAATTCGCGGCTTTCCACGCTGTTTTGCCCAACGTCCGTTGCCGTCCATAATTATCGCAATATGATTAGGCAGACGCACAAAATCAATCTGCGAAAGCAATTCCGCTTCCTCAGATTTCGGTTTGATAACTTTGGCAAAATTTTCGTACACCTTTTAACAGTCAACAGTTATCAGTTATCAGTTATCAGTCGGAAAATGTAAGTTCAGCTCAGATACTACAAATCTTAACTGATAACTGATAACTGATAACTGATAACTGAATCAAGGTTGATTTTTCCGTAAATATGCGGATAAATTTCGTTGTTGGTCGAAGGCTCTTCGACGAGTTTCGACGTTAATTTTCCCGTATCAATCGTTAAAATCAAAACCTTTTCCGCATCATTATAATATCTCTGCAAAACCGCTTCGAGTTGATCCGCGAAACTACAATGAATAAAACCTTCCGATGCTAAACTTTCGGCTTCGTAAAATTTTTCGTCTTTGAACTTTTCCCAAACTTCGGACAAAACTATGTGATAAATTTTCATTTTGAATCTTCGACTGCTTTCTGCAGTTCCAAATATTTTTCGCGCACAAACGGATTAAGTTTTTCAGCAAAATCCGCGGTTAGATTTTTTATTTTTATCAATTCCTGCACGTCTGCCAAATCCTTCAAACGATGCGGCGCAGTCATTCCCGAAGCAAGTTTTAGCTCAATCAATTTTTCCAAAGTCAGCGTTTTTACGCCATCAATTTCTATTTGATTTTCGTTCGGATTTGGAAACACAACCGGTTTCGGCTTGCCATCGCCGGGAAATTCGCCTGCCGTAGTTATTTCAACCGTAACATTTTCTTCGGTTGTTCTAAACTTTTTGGTCGCGCCTTCAAACGCCGGACGGTAGCCTTTTCCGATTAGCTCATTTCTAAATTTCTCCAAACCTTCCCGCGTCAAAAGCAAATCAATATCTTCGGTAAAACGCCGATAGCCGTGTTGGTTGAGCGCAACCGCGCCGATGACATTGTAATCAATTCCGCAATATTCCAAATCTTTGACGACCCGGCGCAGAGTTTCGTTGAGCGTTCCTTGTCCCATAAAAAATCGCAAACCTTCTTCGTAAGCCGCCACCGGCGTAGAAATTATTTTTTGAAAATCAACATTCGGCATTTTAGTTTTATGGCTTTTCCATCAATTTTTTGAACCAAAGAAGAATTTCTAATAAAGCAAAAACCGCACTTTTGTAAGCATAAGTTGTAACATCCTCTGGATAGTGATGGGAAATAGTACTTGATAATTCTTCAACTGTTTTTACATTTTTGCTTATATGTTCGGGGAAGATAGGTGCTGATTGAAAAGGAGGCAGTGTTCTATCTACATTCACAAGCATTCCGCTTAAATAACGCCAAGTCCATTCTAAATTTATTCCGATTCCACCCCGACCATAATAAACTTCATCAGGTATTAAATTTGTGTCTTTGGTTTTTATTTTTCCGTATATGGCTTCGATAAACTTACGCAACGAATTGAAATTATTTTTTACTGTTGCAATGTCGTCAAGTTTTTTGATTACAGTCAATAGATCATTTCGTAAAGAAGCATCTAAATAGTCTTTATCAAATATCTCAAAAACATTAGCAAATTGCTTTTCGATTTTAGTGTTTTCAGCATTTTCGATTTCGTTTAAAAGATATTGCAGCATCTCTTCTTCTTGCGAAGATTTGTCAAAAAGTTTGCCTTTTTGCTCTTTAATGAGTGTATCGAACGAAAGAAAATTGTCGTAATATCCTGTAATAACCGCAAAAGGTGTGTGAATTCTGCCTGTCTTTTGATTGAGTTTTTCAAGACGATGCAAAGCCACAGGCAAGAAATCTAAATCAGGCGTTTCTTGGTCATTTTTAATCAAGGCTTTGGCATCTAAAATCACAGCCTTATATTTGCTGTCCTTTTCTAATTCAGCAAAGCCTTCTTCCAAGTTTTGAAAACCTTTAACTTGGATATTCAAATCAGAGTCTTCGCCAATGCTCAAAAAACGACTTCGCAAACTTTGGCAATACTCTTTTTCATCATCAATCAAAAGAATGTCTATAACTTGCATATATTTTAGTTTTCTAAAGGTAAGAGTATCTCAAATTCTACTGTAAAATCATCTGATGGAGAGATGAAATTGAATCTTCCATCGTGTAATTCAATTATTTTGTTGATAACATATCCACCAATTCCTGTTCCTTGCGTTTTACCTGATTTGTTTGAAAACTGCTTATAATCTTCAAACGAAAAGTTTTTGGGAAAAGGTTTTCCATCATTTTTATACATAATTCGTGCATATTTTGTTGATGTGTGTTCGTCAAAACCATCTTCATCTTTTAGTTTCGACAAATCAAAAACAATCCGATAATTTTTTTCATCGTCAACAAATCCGTGAGATTTTGCGTTTTCAATCAAGTTTTCAATCACATCTTTAAACGCATCTTTATCAAGCCAAACATTTAATTTAAGGTTTGGTTTAGCAATAATTTCAATTGAGAAATTCTTCCCGATATACAAAGGCTTAACTTCTTCTTTGAAGAATTTAACCAACTCCACCACGTCTTTCTTCAAATTTTGTCTTTGAATTTTTAACGCATTATTAAAAACTTTAGAAGCATCGGATAGATTAGTTTTCAAGCGATTTGTGATTATTTCGATGGTGTCAATGTCATCGCCAACTGCATTGGCAGAAATTGCGTCACTAAATATAATCGTTTCGCTTTTTCGCTCCTTGCGTCTGAGAAATCTAACCAAAGTATCATAATCATTGATGATTACCGCCAGTTTATTTTTCAAACTATGATTGATACTCGCAACAACATCGAACTGGGCATCAATGAGTTTTTCTTCGGCAATCGCTTTTTCTTCAATCACGCCGCTTCTTTCAAAAATCTGAAGTTTTTGTTCTGCCAAAGGTGGTAAGATAATTTCAATGTCTAGAAAGTCTTGCGTAGAGATGCGATTGAAGGTTGTTCCCGAACTTATCATTTCGACTTGGATTTGCACAAGTCTTGAGTGAAGTTGAGTAAGAAAATATTTGACATTTATATCTTCTTTCATTTTCAAAGCAATAATGTCAGAGCCAATGACAATTGGTAGACCTGTAAAATTGAAATAGGTTGGTTTGAGTTTCGGGGCAAGTTTGCTTACTAAAACAGCCGAAAAATCAATTACTTTGTGAGCCTTTTCACGCGAGATTTTACGTTCAACTTTAGAAATATCGAAATCAAATTCATCCTCGTTTTTGGCTAAATCAACAACACGAACAAATGGTAA
>JANOXW010000394.1:0-7542 GCA_031418635.1 Acidobacteriota bacterium | reverse complement strand
GATTGACGAAAGAGAATATATCGGATGTTGTGATGGAGATTGCCTGTGGGTTGCACAATCTCCGGGTTATATTTCGACAACCAATGCAAACTATTGATATTACTAATGTTGAGGAATTATCTTATTTCCGATAATGTCTATTTATAAACGCGATATTTATTGCTAAAAAGTGTCAATTTTTTTGGTATAAAATTTGTCTTTCAAATAATCAGACAATTTAAAGACGCGCAAATTTAAGTTTTTGGCGTTATTTATGAAAGTATTTTCGCAAAATGCGGAAATTCGGTTTCAAAATGCAAATAAATTTTTTGTGATAAAATGATTTTTTAGAGTTATGAGCGATATTCAACCGATTTTAGATAAAGTTTTAGACGGCGAAAGATTAAGCGTCGAAGATTGCACAAGGCTTTTGGAAAGTTACGATGTTGCAAGAATCGGCGCGGCGGCGCACGAGATTCGGATGCGAAAAAATCCGTCTGATGTTGTAACGTATATTATTGACCGCAACATCAATTACACCAATATTTGCAACGTCGTCTGCACATTTTGCGCGTTTTATCGCCGACCGGGAAAGCCGGAAACCTACGTTCATTCCATCGAAGAAATCGAAAAACGGATTGACGAAACCATCGAACTCGGCGGCACGGGCGTTTTGATGCAGGGCGGACTTCATCCTGATTTTAATATCGAATGGTATGAAGATTTGCTCTCGACTTTGCACGAAAAATATCCGACGTTTCAACTGCATTGCTTTTCTCCGCCGGAAATTCACAATATCAGTTTGATTTCCAAACTCGATTACGAAACGATTTTGCGACGATTAAAAGCGGCGGGTTTGAATTCGATGCCCGGCGGTGGCGGCGAGATTCTCGATGACGAAGTTAGAAAAAGAGTTTCGACGAAATGCAATACGCAGGAATGGCTTGACGTAATGCGTGCCGTTCACAAAGTCGGGTTGCGTTCGACGGCGACGATGATGTTCGGCATCGGCGACCGTCTTGAGCATCGCGTCCGGCATCTCCAACGCATCAGAGATTTGCAGGACGAAACCGGCGGATTTTCGGCGTTTATTTCGTGGACTTTTCAACGCGAAAACACCGCACTCGGACGCAAAATCACGGAAGAACCAACGGGTATTGATTATCTGAAAATGGTCGCCGTTTCACGCCTTTTTCTTGACAATGTTCAGCACATTCAATCTTCGTGGCTGACACAAGGTTTGCGTCTTGGGCAAACCGCTTTGCGCTTCGGCGCAGACGATATGGGTTCGATTATGATTGAAGAAAACGTCGTTTCCGCCGCCGGCGCAAACACCGAAGCCAACGAAAAAGAACTGCGCTACCAAATCCGCGAAGCCGGTTTTGTTCCGCAACAACGCGATATTCTGTATAATTATATCAACCGCGAAAATATTGATGAATTAGACAAGAGAAAATCAATGCCGTTGAAGAAATTGAGCGTTGCTTTTGCGGACTAAAACATTATGTCAACAACTGTCGAAGAACTCGAAAAAACTGAAACAAGCGAAGACAAAAAAGATGAACTGCTTTTAGACTCGCTCGAAATCAAAGGCTATCGTTGCTTTGAACATCTGACCATTGAAAAACTTGGTCGGGTGAATTTGATTGTCGGAAAAAATAATGTCGGCAAAACGGCTTTGCTTGAGGCTTTATGGATTTGGTGTGAAGGAAGCTCTTGGAATTATGTTTTAGATACATTGAGCCAAATTTTGAATCGAAGATACGAAAAATCATCACAAATGATTTATGAAAATGGTAAAGAATATAGACACCTTTTTTACAATCGTCCACAGAAGGATTCATATCAATTTTCAATTAGCAGTAAAAAACCAATTTCGAGAATAATTTCAGAGACGGAATTTTTTGAAGCGCAGTTTTCCAACAAAGCTATTCCTGTCGCTGAGGATATGGTTGGTGTGGAAATAAAAATAAATAAAGATGCAATTTTGTTCTCCACTAACCCAACTGAACATAATGAAGGCATTTTTCATAAGGATATAAATAATCTCTTTGTTGAAACACGCGGCTTAGATATTGAATTTGCTAATGAAATCTGGGAAGAAATAATTTACAAAATTAAAGAAGATGATGTTGAGAAAGCACTGCGTGTTATTTTACCTGAATTGGTTGATATAAACTTTACTGGCTATCCAAAAGGCGCAAGAAATCGTGTGCCGGTTGTTCGAGTCAAGGGAATTAATGAAAGAGTGCCGCTAAAAAGTTTAGGTGAAGGAATGAATCGCTTACTTGATATTGCACTAGCCTTAGTCAAATCTGAAAAAGGCGTTCTTATGATTGACGAAATCGAAAGCGGATTGCATTATTCGGTTTTGCCTGATGTTTGGAAATTGATTTTCAAAACGGCGAAAGATTTGAATGTTCAGGTTTTTGCGACGACGCACAGTAAAGATTGTATCGAAGCGTTTGCACAAGCGGCATACGACAGTCCCGAAGATGGAATGTTAGTTCAACTTATGCGGCAAGGCGAAAAAATTGTGGCAAAAACGATTAAAGAAGAAATGTTGGTTGATGCCATAAACTATGAGGTCGAGGTGCGTTAATGGCAATTAAAAATCGAATCCTCTTTGTCGAAGGCATTGATGACCAACATACAATTTGGGCAATCTGTGAACAGCTAAAAATTGAAGAAACTTTTAGGGTTATTGTTCCTGATGGCGAAGGTAAAATTCCTAAAAAAAACGCACGTCAAAATGAACTCGGCGGAATTGATAATGTTTTGAAAGCTACTCAATTAAATCTAATTGCAGGCTCAAGCGCGGTCGAACGAATCGGAATCGTCATTGATGCTGATGACAACTTGAATGCTAGATGGCAACAGGTTAAAAGTATTTTAGAAAAAGCCGATTATGAAAATTTGCCTGATTTGCCTAACGCAAACGGAACATTTATCAAACAAGAATTTAAACCGACATTCGGCGTTTGGATAATGCCCGATAATGTTACCAATCGCGGAATGTTAGAAGATTTTTTAGAGTTTCTTGTGCCTGACAAAGAAACGAATCCGATTTGGGCTAAAGCCGTGAAATGTTCGCAAGAAGTTTTAGAGGAAATTGAAAAAGAGAAACGCTTTGGCAAAAGTCATCTGGCAAAAGCACAAATTCACGCATATCTAGCTTGGCAAAAAGAATGTGGAAAGCCTTTCGGTCTTTCAATTACCGCAAAATATTTGCAAATTAACAATCCGCATTGTGAAAAATTCGTTGAATGGCTCAAACGTCTTTTTGTCGTATAAATCATCAAATTCCCAACTCTTACACAACTATTACGATTGCTCTGCCGCCAATCTGTTACTCTTAAATTGTTATATTTTAATCGTCTGAAATTATATTAAATGCAAAATATCATCGCGCTTGAGCAATCACGTCAAAATATCAATTGGAAAAATCTGTCAATCGTTACAACTTTTCATCTTTTAGCAATTCCCGCACTGTTTATGTTTAGCTGGGAAAATGTTGCGGCAATGATTATCGGCAATTGGATTGTCGGGAGTTTGGGTGTTGGGTTGGGTTATCATCGTCTGCTGACACATCGAAGTTTTAAAGCTCCGAAATGGCTTGAATATACTTTGACGGTGTTTGGCACGATGTCAATTCAAGATGATGCGCCGAAATGGGTGGCGACGCATCGGATTCATCATAAATTTGTCGAAACCGAGAGAGATCCGCATTCGACTCGTCCCGGATTTTGGTGGGCGCAAATCGGTTGGGTGCTTTTCGGAACAGCCCAAGACCACGACGAAGCGACTCTGAAAAAATACGTTCCTGATTTGATGAAGGATAAATTTCACATGTTTTTAGCGAAATATTATTATGTTCCGATTATCGTTTCGGCATTTGTTTTATTTGCTATCGGCGGTTGGTCAATGGTTTTTTGGGGCGTTTTCGTGCGCGTTGTCGTTGGTTGGCACACGACTTGGTTTGTCAATTCGCTGTCGCATATTTACGGTAAAAAACCTTTTTCAACAAATGATGATTCGACGAATAATTGGCTGGTTGCGCTTTTGACATTCGGCGAAGGTTGGCACAATAATCATCACGCTTTTCCGACTTCTGCCCGACACGGTTTGAAATGGTATCAATTCGATATGAATTGGTTGACTATTCGACTTTTCAAAAAACTCGGTTGGGCAAAAGACATTCGCCTTTTCAACACGGAATCAAAATAAAATTGCGGCTTTGAACTAAAAGTAAGAACATTGTTATTGCAAAAATTTTGATGCAGACAGTTTGTTTGCTTTGCGAATTATCGAAAAGAATACGATAATTCACGTTTGCGAATGATAGAACAAGCAAGATGAACAAAACCGAGCAAACATTTCCGTCCGAAGAAACGCCCGAACTTTTAGCCGAACCTGAAACCCATTCCAAACCTGTAACCAAACAAACGAGTGTTGCCAAAAGCGCGGGCATTGTTTCGATTGCCGTGATGTTTTCGCGTATTTTAGGCTTGGTGCGCGAGATGATTTTTGCGCGATATTTTGGTGCGGGATTTTTGAACGACGCTTATCAAGTCGCATTTCGGATTCCGAATGTCTTGCGCGACCTTTTTGCCGAAGGCGCACTTTCCGCCGCCTTTGTCAAAGTTTTCACTGATTATCAGGTTAATAAAAGTGAACAAGAAGCGTGGAAACTTGCCAGCCTCGTGATGAACGCTTTAGCGGTTGTTTTAAGCGTTATCACAATTCTCGGCATATTGTTTTCGCGGCAGTTTGTAGATTTGATTGCCAAAGGTTTTTCGCCCGAAAAAGCCGCGCTTGCCACGACTTTGACGCAAATAATGTTTCCGTTTATTTTGCTTGTCGCACTTGCGGCAGTGGCGATGGGCGTTCTGAACACAAAAGGCATTTTTGGAATTCCCGCATCGGCTTCGACGGTTTTCAATGTCGTTTCGATTTTTGTCGGTCTCGGAATGGCTTATTGGTTAAGCGGCGGCGGTTGGCTCAATTCGGCGAGTCAAGACGCAGTTCCGCCTACAACGGCGCAATGGGCGATAATCGGGATGGCAATCGGGACTTTGATTGGCGGTGCGGCGCAGTTTTTGATGCAAGTTCCGTCGCTTTTCAAAATCGGTTTTCGCTTTTCGCCTGTTTTGAGTTTTACCGACGAAGGCGTGCGAAAAGTTATGGCGTTGATGGCACCCGCGATTTTGGGGACTTCAGCCGTGCAAATCAATGTTTTGGTCAACACATTTTTCGTTTCCGACATCAATGGCGGAATCTCTTGGCTTGGTTACGCTTTTCGCTTGATGCAGTTTCCGATTGGCGTTTTCGGTGTCGCCGTCGGCACGGCTTCCGTTCCCGTTTTGTCGCGGATGGCAAGCGAGGGAAAATTCGACGATTTTCGCCAAACGCTTTCGTCGTCGCTCAAATTGGTTTTTCTGCTGACTCTGCCATCGGCTTGCGGGTTGATTGTTTTGGGACAACCGATTATTAGTTTGATTTACGAACACGGCGGAAAATTCACCGCCGCCGATACCAATATGACAGCGTTAGCTTTAGCAGGTTACGCGATTGGTTTGACGGGTTACGCGGCAATTAAAGTTTTGTCGCCCGCTTTTTACGCTCTGAACGATGCCAAAACGCCGATGATAATTGCGCTCTGTTCAATCGCCGTCAACGCGCTGGCAAGTTACGGTTTTCGCCAAGTTTTGGACGATTACGGCTACGGTCACGTTGGCGTGGCGTTGGCAACTTCAAGCGTCGCATTGGTCAATTTCTTCGCGCTTGCCTTAATGATGCGAAAGCGAATTTCGCGGATTGACGGCGGCGAAATCATCGCGGCTTTTATCAAAATCGCCATCGTTTCCGTCATAATGTCAGTGGTTTGTTATTTCAGTTATCATTTTTTGGCAAACCAATTTATCGCAAAAACTTTAACCGCCAAATTTGTCGAAGCACTTGTCCCAGTCGCGCTTGGCGGAATAACATTTATTTTAATGGCAAAAATTTTGCACGTCGAAGAAGTCAGCAAATTGTATAATAGTTTTGCCCGAAAGTTAGGAAAAAAGAATGGATAATCAAGTAAATGACCAAAAATATCGTGAACGGGTTTATGAAATTGTCCGCGAAATTCCGTCGGGCAAAGTGATGACCTACGGGCAAATCGCGGAAATTCTCGGTGCCGGTTACACGCCGCGCACGGTTGGTTTTGTGATGCACGGCGCAGATACAGATGATGTGCCGTGGCAACGAGTTATCAATTCAAAGGGCGCGTGTTCAACCGGCAAAATGACGATGCCGATAAACTTGCAACAAAAAATGCTCGAAGACGAAGGCGTTGTTTTTAACGAAAAGGGAAGTTGCGAGTTACAGAAATATCTTTGGTTTCCCGAAGGTTTTGAAAAAGAGGAAGATGAACAGCCGAGTTTATTTGGCTAAAATTAACTCGGTTGATTAAAATTCAGCGGCGCGGGCGGTGTATCAAACGGTTTTTCTTCCGGTATTTTTGCAAGATAGCGCACAATAAGAAAACCTGCGACAACGCTTAAAACTACACAAACCGCACTAATGGTGAATATTGGAATAGCTTCTTTTTGTTGTTCCACAGAACTTCCGCTCACTCTCATTGCGATAGCGATGAGGATTACGATAAAAATTGGCAATATTATTTGTATGCTGATTCCGGCGACAAAGGTAATAGCTGTCCAACCGATGGCACTTCGTTGATACTCTTTAGCTGTTTTGTAGGCAAACACCGTTACTACAATTATTAAAGCAAAACCTATAATGTTTAACATACTTACTTAATATCTCACGAATTTAATTTGCTTTACTGATAAATTGATTTTAGCCTTGAAGTATCACAAAAGCAAATAAATTTTTACTGCAAATGGCATCTTTTCTTAAAGATTGCGACATCAGACTTTTAATTTCGGGCTTTAATCTGTTATATTTTGCCCAACTCTTCCAAAAATTCAAACGAGCAAAGGAAAAAATTTTATGAGTGCAAATGCAGAAACGATGAGTAGCATTGGAAATGGTGTTGGTGTTGATCAACATCCGAAAGGTCTTTACGCGCTTTTTGCGACGGAAATGTGGGAGCGGTTTAGTTTTTATTCGATGCTTGCGCTTTTCACGCTTTATTTGCGCGATCCGGTTCAAGGTTTTGGTTGGACGGCAACCGAAGCAACAGGACTTTACGCAAACTATTTAGCATTTGTTTATGCGAGTCCACTAATTGGTGGATTGATCGCGGATAAGGTTACAGGCTATCGCAAAGCTGTGATGATTGGCGGATTGTTCTTTATTCTCGGACACGGATTGCTTTCGATTCCGGCACTTTGGGCGGTTTATCTTGCGCTGACCTGTTTGGTAATCGGAAACGGTTTTTTCAAACCGAATGTTTCCACGATGGTCGGAAATCTTTATCCTGAAGGAAGCCATTTAAAAGACCGCGCTTACAACATTTTCTATATGGGAATCAATGTTGGTGCGTGGGTTGCGCCGATTGTGATGGAAATTGTCAAGTCATATTTCGGCTTTCACGCGGCTTTTGCGGTGGCG
>JANOXW010000393.1:0-2180 GCA_031418635.1 Acidobacteriota bacterium | reverse complement strand
AAAAAGAACAGCGCGGCGCGTTGGGAAATTTAATCTCGGTTTTGCCCGTTGAAATTCCGCTGGATATTACGGATTTGACGGTGCGTTTCCGTCACGTCAATCAAAAAACGGGAATTATGAAATCGGCGAAACTAGCGGAAGGACTTTTAACTCTCGGCGCGATGTATTCGATGATTCCCGCGACTATCCAATCGGCTTTGGGCGCGATTGCCACTTTGCCGTTTCCACCGTTTAATATGGTGGCGACAAATGTTCCGGGTCCGCAAATTCCGCTGTATATGTGCGGTGCGAAAATGCTAAAATATTATCCGTATGTCCCAATCGGTTATCGTTTGGGTTTGGGTTGCGCGATTTTGAGTTATAATCAAGTGCTTTACTTCGGTTTGTCGTCCGATGCTAAAGCAATGAGTGATGTCGAAAAATTCAGAGAGATTTTGGATGAAGTTTTCGCCGATTTGAAGACGACAGTCGAAAACTTAAATAATCAAGCGGCTGGTGCAAACGCTTAAAACAGAAACGGATAATGGATAGTGGATAATGGATAATAATAGTCTTTGAAGTAAAAACATTCTGATTTGGATTTTTATTTTCCATTATCCATTATCCATTAAAAAAAATATGGACATTTTACAGGAAACCGAATTTATTCCAGTTGGAAAGTTTGACCGCGAGATGCGCGAATCGGCGTTGCCGCTTTGGTTTGAATCGTTGGTCGGAGTTGATTGGACGCTTCTGCATCTTTCGCCCGTTTATTTCGGCTTTGGTGTGCCGAAGGGCGATGGTTCGGCAGTTATTGTCGTTCCCGGTTTTTTGGGTTCTGATTTTTATCTCTATGAACTTTATCTGTGGCTTGCCCGCATCGGTTACAAGCCTTATTTTTCGAGTATCGGTTGGAACGCCGATTGTCTGAACACGCTGTCGGACAAATTATCTGAAACAATCAAACAGGCAAAGGAAGAAACGGGCAAAAAAGTTCATCTCATCGGACATAGTTTGGGCGGAATTTTGTCGCGTTCAGCCGCCGCCCAACATCCCGATTTAGTTGAATCCGTAATTACTCTGGCATCGCCATTTCGCGGTGTTCGTTCACATCCGCGCGTTTTGGAGATGTCCGAACGCATTCGCCGGCGCATCTTCGCCCGCACTGACAAAACCGACTATCCGAACTGCTTTACCGGTTTTTGCAACTGTCCCGCCGTCAACGCATTGCACGAATTTCTGCCAAAAAAAATCCGCCAAACCGCCATTTTTACGAAAACCGACGGCATCGTTGATTGGCAGGCTTGTCGGTTAAATAGCGATGAAAACGATTTTGAAGTCGCCGGAACGCACATCGGCTTGGTTTATAATTATCAAGTTTATAAATTAATTGCTTCGCGGCTAAACGCTAATAAAATTTAAGAAACACTTTCACATCATTACAATCAATCTATTTTTTTGAGAATACTCTTCAATTTATCCGCAAATTTCTTGAGTTCAAAATTCTGCGGGTCGTCGTGCGCGTCTTTGATTCCCGCGTCCATTGCCGAATGATAGGCGGGAATCAACCACGTTCCGCGCCGCGCACTTGCCGCTATATACAGCACGGCAAGCCGTTCATATTGCCCGTCGGTAAAACCCGGAAACGGTGCGATTAAATCATTTTCGGGATTTGAATTTTTTATATCGCGTCGGCGCGGTTGAATAAGTTCGATGTGAATTTGCAAACCTTTTGCGTCAATTTTCAAAACATCACGAGCAAACTTTGTTCCCCAACCTTTTTTGACCGATTCGCTAAAAGCCGTCGTTGTAATTGACGCGCCTAACCGATTGACAAAAATATGCGCGACAGGTTGTTTCAGCCAAACGCGCAAATCGTTTCCGTTCCAATTTTCATCGGTATTAAAATTTGGCGGAAAAGGCGCGTCTTTCAAATAAGGTGATGATGTATCGTGAATGATGAAATAAAGTGCCTGAATCTTTTCGCCATTTGGCAAAGTTGCGATGGACAAATTTTCATACAAAGAACCGCCGATGTCATTTTCGTTTATTTTATTTCGGCTCAAAAAACGTCGCAAATTTTCCTTTTTAATTTTGACCTTTTCGCCGATAAGTTTTTCAAGCGGTTGCGGCAAACTTTTTAATTCTTCATCCAAATTTCCGCCGATTTTGTTGGGACGAAGCAAACAACGCGCTTGCTC
>JANOXW010000392.1:0-1863 GCA_031418635.1 Acidobacteriota bacterium | reverse complement strand
CACTCATTTTATTTTCAGCCAAACCATCCACAATGCTAACGCACCACGCAAACTCCAAGCAATTGTGCGAATCCAATTGGTCAGAACCAAACGCTTTTGAATGTCGCCGTCAAACCCTTGTATCAATTTATCGTGAAGCGGAACTTGCACAAAAAATGTCGAAGCCCAAATTATCAAAACCAAAATCAAACCAAGCCAAAAATAACGATAATCAATCTTTTCGGTAGGCGCAAATATGAAATAAATTGCCGTTAAAAGTTCGATAATCATTGCCGGCGCGACAACGGGCGTAATGCGCGAGGTATGTAGATTATGATAGCCTGTGTAACCGTCCGCCCCGACGTTTGCCATCGAAGGATAAACCAGCAATTGCACCAGCCAAATCACGCCAACCAAATAAAGCGTTGTTCCGATATGTGCGAGAAAAACGAGATTTTTCATTTCCAGTGTTAAAGTTTGTATCGAATGTTTATTTGATTTTTTTGTCAATTTCCGGCGTGAAAACGACTTTTCGATATTTTTCCGGCAAACTATTTGACAGAACAAAATGCTGCATTGGACTTTTCCCAATGAGTTCTCTTATCCGACAATATTTTGTAGAAGAGCGACGGAAATTCAATCCGTTGTGAACGATTAAAGGTTAGTTTATAACATTGTCAGAGTCAAGAATATTTTAATTTTAAAAATTTGTTGACGCAAGCGTTTAATAAAGGCTAAAATCAAAGTTGGACGATTTGCATTTTGCAATTTCAAGGATAAAATCTTTCCACCCCGAAACTAGAAAATTTCTTAAAACCTTAATTTATGCCGAATAGAATTGATGATTTATTGCGGATGGCGATGAGCTTTGGCGCGTCGGATTTACACTTGCGGGCAGGTTCTGTTCCCGTTATTCGTGTCAACGGCGAACTTCGTCCCGTTTCGGGCGTTAATCGGCTTGATCAGGAAGAAACGCTCGAATTGGCGTTTTCGATGATGTCCAACCGTCAAAAACTACATTTTAAAGATTCTTACGAAGTTGATATTGGCTATGGCGTTTCGGGTTTAGGACGTTTTCGCGTCAACATTTTTCAGCAAAGAAATTCGATCGGCATCGTCGCCCGTGTTATTTCTGACGTTATCAAAAATTTCAGCGATCTCGGACTTCCACCGATTCTCAGCAAAATCGCCGAAGAACAACGCGGTTTGGTTTTGGTTACGGGAACGACAGGTTCGGGTAAATCTACGACGCTTTCAGCAATCGTTGATTATATTAATCAAACGCGCAATTCGCATATCGTAACCATCGAAGACCCGATAGAATTTCTCCACAAAGATAAAAAATCCTACATCACACAACGCGAAGTTGACGTTGATACACGCTCTTTTTCCGAAGCCTTGCGCGGTTCGCTGCGTCAAGACCCGGACGTTATTTTAGTCGGCGAAATGCGCGACCTTGAAACGATTGAAACCGCCTTAGTTGCGGCTGAAACAGGACATCTTGTCTTGTCAACTTTGCACACTTTGGACGCTTCGGAAACTTTGACGCGCATTCTATCGGCGTTTCCGCCATTTCAACAAAAATCAATTCGTATCCAACTCTCAGGACTTCTGAAAGCTGTCATTTCACAGCGTTTGATGAAGTCTGCGCGAGGTAACAGCCGTGTTCCAGGAGTCGAAGTCTTAGTTTCTACGCCGCTCATCCGCGATTATATTTTGCACGAAGAAAAAACCTCGCAAGTGCGCGACGCAATTGCCGCCGGAACTTCGCAATACGGGATGCAGACGTTCGACCAATCGCTCTTTTACCTTTATCAATCAGAACTTATCACGCTCGAAGAAGCATTGCGCGGTTCGACCAACCCGGACGAATTCCGTCTGCGC
>JANOXW010000391.1:0-2958 GCA_031418635.1 Acidobacteriota bacterium | reverse complement strand
ATTATTGATCAAAATTAAGAAAAATGGAAAGAGTTTTCTCTTTCTATTTTTTGCTTTAAAGCGGCGGAATGTCTAAAATTTCAACAGATTACAATGAAAGCAGATTTAATCATTCACAACGCCGAACTCGTAACTTGCACTTCAAACGGCAAAGCCAAAAAAGGAGCGCAAATGCAAGATGTCGGCTTAATCGAAAATGGCGCAGTCGCAGTTTCTGACGGAAAAATTATTGCGGTCGGCAATTCACACGATATTTTACACGAGTTTGAAAGTGAACAAACGATTGATGCAAACGGCAAAACCGTTTCGCCCGCGTTTGTCGAATGTCATACGCACATCGTTTTTGCGGGAAATCGCCTCAACGAATTTGAACTAAAAATCAAAGGCGCAGATTACCTTGAAATCCTCCAAAACGGCGGCGGAATTATCTCGACCGTTCGCCAAACCCGTGAAGCAAGTCTCGAAGATTTAGTTGAACAAAGCCGCAAACGTCTGGACAAAATGCTCGCGCTTGGCATCACAACCGCCGAAGTTAAAACAGGTTACGGACTCAACACGGAAACCGAAATCAAAATGCTCGAAGCTATTTTTGAATTGGATAAAACGCACGAAATTGATTTGATTCCGACATTTCTTCCTGCTCATACAGTTCCGCCGGAATTCAAAGATAAATCTGATGAATATGTTGATTTAATTTGCGAAGAAATGCTACCGCTTGCCGCTTCAAAATTTCAAATTTCAAATTTCAAATTTCAAATTTTTGTTGATGTATTTTGCGAGCGAAACGCTTTTAATTTAGAACAATCGCGTAAAGTTTTGAAAACCGCAAAATCGCTCGGCTTCAAATTAAAAGCGCACGTTGACGAATTTACAAACCTCGGCGGCGCACGAATGGCAATCGAACTCGGCGCAACTTCAATTGACCATTTGGACGCGATTTCCAATGAAGAAATTAAACTTCTTGCTACGTCAGAAACAATCGGAGTCATTACGCCGACCGTGAATTTTAATTTCGGTTCAAGCGAATTTGCCGATGCGCGAAAATTGGTTGATGCGGGTTGTGCCGTCGCGCTTTCGACCGATTACAATCCGGGTTCTGCGCCGTGTCCAAGTTTGCCAAACGCGATGGCGATTGCCTGCCGCTATCAAAAACTTTTGCCGTCGGAAGCGTTCAACGCCGCCACGATAAATGCCGCGTTTGCTGTTAATTTAGGCGAAAAAATCGGTTCAATTGAGATTGGAAAGTTTGCCGATTTGTTGATTTTGGACACAAACGATTATCGTGAGATTGCTTACGAATTTGGCGGGAATCTAGTTGAAAAAGTATTCAAAAAAGGGAAACTTGTGTCATAAATCTCTTATTTGACCGTAACTCTGATCCGGTTATTTTCCCCGCTCACGATTATTCGTTGATGTTGTCAAAACGGGCGAATCGCCAACCGTTTTCCGTCAATTCAAAATGATAAATCCACGGTTTGCGGTCGGTGTTTAGTGGCTCGCTTTTGAAGCCGCAGGCAACTTCGTATTGCTCATCTCGTTTTTCAAAAGCTGTGTTCGCAAAACATCGGTCGGCATCGAGACTTTCGCTGTAGAATACTTCATCATAATTTTCGATCAAATCAGCCTTTGTTTTTAGAACTTTCCAGCCGTACGGCATTGAAAGCGGGAATTTGGACAAAGCGGCGACTGCCGCTTTATCACGTTTTTCAACGGCTGATTTGAATTGTAACCAAAATGCTTCAAACGTGGGTTGTGGTTCTTCATTGAGAGCAGTACCATTGACAAAGACTTTGACCGTTTTAACGGTTGGAAATTGTTTGGCGGTCGCTTCGAGCTGCTCCTGAATCCGCACATCGTCGCAAATTCCCGCCGACGATAATTTCCCCGTAATCTGAATCGTGGCGATGCCGTTTGCCAACGATACACTTTTCAACTTCAAATCACCTCGCCAATAATTAGCCAATTTTAGTCCGCCTTCTTCGATTTCGTTGGGCGTGGTAATAAGTTCATCCAAAGCCGTTTTTAGCGGAGCGGTAGTTAGTGTTTTGGTGCGACTAACCGCCACCAAACTACTGCCACAGTTTTCAACGGCGGAATTAGGAGTTGCGTTTTTGACGTTTTCACCTTCGGCGATGAGATAGACTTTGATTTCCATCGTTTTTTGTCCAAATACACTGCCGGAACATAACGCTAACATTGTCAACAAAATTATTCTTTTCATATTTTCTTATGAACCCAATCCTTATGGTTTGGGTTTAGCTTCGCTCACAAAACTCATCATATTTCCTGCTTTTGAACTTTCAATAACTAATTCTCCATTTTTGACAAAAATTGTATTGGCATCTCTCAAGCTACGAAAAAAGACGTTTTCAGCCCTCAAAGGCTTATCGCACGGCAGATTGGTCGAAATAATGTTACTAAATTTTATCTTCACCGGCTTTTTGAACGGCTTCTTTGGTTTTTTGAATGAATAGTTTCCGGTAAAACTGTTGCAGCCGCCGTTTCCACTAATCTTGCCGTTTTCCTCGATGCTCAAAGTAATCGGAACTATTATCGAATAAGCCATATCCAACTCAACAACAATCCAAGTTAGTTTCCAATTCCCTGCAATGGTTTGGGCTTGAATCGAAAAACTGAAAATCAGACAAATAAAAGATATAAGCAGAATTTTTTTCATATTAGTCCACGACTTTCCCGCCTCGGTCTTTCCATTCCTCAAAATTAATGCCGATGGTAGTTTTTTGGGAAACAATCGCGTCCCTAATATCCATATTTTTCATTTTCGCGCCGGTCAGGTCTGTTCGACGAAAATCCGCCTCGGTCAGATCCGTTGAGTCAAAATTTGTATTCTCCAATTTTGCTCCGGCAAATTTCGCACCGCTCAACTCCGCCTCGCTCAAACTTGCTCCTCGCAAATCCGCGCCGCTCAAATTCGCTCCGTTCAAATCTGCATTGAAT
>JANOXW010000390.1:0-2080 GCA_031418635.1 Acidobacteriota bacterium | reverse complement strand
GCTGGAATGACTATCAAAGGCGAAAACATTGATGAATTGCGAAAAAAGTTGAATGAACACGCGGCACAGAATTTATCGGAAGAAGATTTGATACCAAACATAAAAATTGACGCGCTGGTTTCGTCAAAATCTTTAAATCTCGGCTTAGTCGAAGATTTGAAAAAGTTTGAACCTTTCGGCATGGGAAACCCGAAACCCGTTTTCGTTACGCGGGATTTGCAGATTTCAGATGAACCGTTTGTAATGAAAGAGAAGCATTTGAAACTAAAACTGCGCGATGAAAAAGGTCAAAGATTTGAAGCCGTGTGGTGGGACGGCGTGGAAAAATCAAAAGAGCAAACTCTTAAACCGCAAACCTGCATCGAATTAGCCTATACGCCCGAAGCCAATACTTGGAATGGAAACACTCGCTTGCAATTGGTCGTGCAGGATTTAAAAGCCTAAAATAATAAGTTTGTAATGTCCGAACAAATAGAGCGCAAAAACATAAAAAACCTCGAACTTCGCGCCCGAATGCCGCAAATCTTTCGTGTGTTGGCGGTTTTGGCTCTATTTGCGACGGTTATTGCTATCGGCATCGGATTTTATCGCGCTTTCGGTTTTTAAGAATTTCGGATGAAAGGCTTGCCGGCGGAACTTTCTAAAAATGTCGTCGCGGAAATCAATAATTATGAACGGCGCGAAACCGAAGGCGATGTTTTGAAATATTACATCAAAGCCGACAAAGCGACGACTTTTACTGACAATCATCAGGAATTGGAAAACGTATTTTTGCAGGTTTATGAC
The DNA here is from genome assembly GCA_031418635.1 of Acidobacteriota bacterium. GTDB lineage: Bacteria > Acidobacteriota > Blastocatellia > Pyrinomonadales > Pyrinomonadaceae. The sequence continues at coordinate 1,294 of JANOXW010000390.1, read as the reverse complement.
GAAAGCGGCGAGAAGTTTGACCAAATGACGGCGGAAAAAGCGATTTATGTTCCCGCCGAAAATAAGAATTTTACAGCATTTTTTGCGGGCGATGTGAATATTGCAACCCGTGATGCGCTTTATATTAAGACCGAACAACTGACTTATAAAAAAGAATCGGAAATTGCCAACGCGGATGAATTGATTGAGTTTTCACGCGAAAATGTGTCGGGGAAATCTTTTGGCGCGATTGTCAAAATGCAGGAAAAAACGCTTGAATTATTAAAAGATGTCGAGATAAATGCGTATGGAAATGGTGAAGGCGAATTTAAAAACGCCGATTTCCAACGCGCCAAAATCACGGCAGGACACGCCTTTGTAAATCAACTCGCGGGCAAAATCGAGTTTGACCAAAACGTCAATATCAATGTAACGCCAAACAAAAAATCCGGCGAACTAGCGCAACCGACTGATATAAAATCTGACCGCGCAACCGCATTTTTTACCAACAAAGAGTTAAAGCAAATTGATTTGACGGGCAATGTTGATGTTTATCAAAAACCGACTAATGCCAATACAAAATGGACGAAAACAAAGGCAAATCGCGCCGTTGCCAAGATTGATAAAGAGTTAAAGCAACTCGAACTTTTTGACAATGTAACGATTGAAACGACCTCAAACGATGCGAAACCGACGAAAATCAAGACAAGTTACGCGCTTTTTCAAAAAGATGCTGACCGCTTTGAGCTAAAAAACGGCGTGGAAATTGTTACGGTTGAAGACAAGCAGCCGACGACGATTAAATCAAACGACGCGGTTTATGAGCAAGCAAACGGCAAGATTTTTCTTTTCGGCAACGCGGAAATTACGCAGGGAAATAATTATCTGAAAGGCGACAATCTGACGGCGCAACTTTTTCCCAACAAGAAGTTACAAAACGCTTTGGTCAAAGGCAATGCTTATTTGAAGCAAGTTACGCCGACGCGAACAACCGAAGTTTCGGGCAATGAATTAAATGCGATTTTCGGCGATGACCAATTATTGCAAAACGCCAACGCCGGCGGCGCGGCAAATGCGGTTTTGATTCCCGCACAGGCTAACGAATATGCAAAAGTTACAATGTCTGCGCCGCACGCGGTCAAATTAAGTTTCCAAGCAGGCTTGCTCAATCAAATGCAAACTGAAGGGCGCACAACGATTTTGATGAATGCACCGACGGGAAAATCTGATGCGGCAAATAAAAAATTGACGGCTGATTCGGTCAAAACTACTTTCAACGCCAACGGCAAAGATTTGGCGAAAGCCGAAGCGGTTG
>JANOXW010000389.1:0-1895 GCA_031418635.1 Acidobacteriota bacterium | reverse complement strand
AGCGGTAGCGGTCGGGTGAGCCGTTTATCCGCCCGCTACCGCTAGGCGGTTCTGACTAGAACAAAACAAAATGGGTTTAGTTGAAACAGAGGGTTTGATACTCAAAAGTTATAGCTTGGCGGAAGCCGACAAAATAGTCGTTGTGCTGACGCAAAACGAAGGGCTGGTGCGCGGCGTAGCGAAGGGCGCGAAACGCTTGAAAAGCAAATTTGGCGGAGGTTTAGAACCGTTTTCGATTGTCAACATTGCCTATTTTCAAAAAGAGGAACGAGAACTTGTTTCTATTAGGGAACTAGAACTTGTAAAATCATTTTTCGACAATGCCAGCGAACCGCAATTTCTGCAAAAATTCTCGTATTTGGTTGATTTATTGGTTGAATTTGCGCCGCCGCACGACCCGAATGAAAGGCTTTATCGAATGACCAAGGTATGTCTGGAAACCGCCGCCGAAAATCCTGAAAGTCTGGAAAGCATCGCCGTCTATTTTGAACTTTGGATTTTAAGATTGGGCGGTTATCTGCCGAATTGGAATATCTGCGATAGATGTAAAAAGGAATTGGGCGAAAGCGAGAAATCGGGTTTGCAGATAAATTTTCATCTTTTTTGTAGTAATTGCCAAAAAATCCGTAATAACTGGCTGATTTCGCCTGAACAAAGACGGATTTTTGTAACGGCGCAGAAATTTTCGCCGACCAACTTTACTGAATTCGCCAAAAATTATAAAGCCGATGTCAAAGAAGTATCAGTTATTTTAAGGCGCATTATTTCGCAGATACTCGGCAAGGACACCGTCGGCGAAAAGATTCTAACGGCAAGTTTATAAGTTGTAATGAAGCGTTTTAGCCCTTTAATCTCAAGATATTTGGTGCAATCCATTGTGCCTTACTTCGTTTTCTCGTGGCTTCTGTTAAGCGTTATTTTGTTCGTCCAACAAGCCGGTCGTTTCTCCGACATTTTTTTTAACGCGAACATTCCCAAAAATCTTGTTTGGCAACTGACCTTTGCACTGGTGCCGAATGTCATTGCCTTTACTTGTCCGATGGCGGTTTTGGTCGGCGTTATCATCGGGCTTTCAAAAATGCAGGGTGATAGCGAACTAATTTCGATTCGTGCTGCTGGTGTCGGGAATCTACAAATCACCTTGCCAATCATTTTTTTAGGTGTCTTGCTTTCACTTTTTGCGTTTTATATCAACTTAAACGGTGTTCCGTTTGCCGCGCAGATAGTTCGCCAAGTCGCGCTTCAAACCGCCCTCTATAAACTCGAATCGCCCATTGAACCCGGTGTTTTCAACACGGAAATCAGCGGCTATACGATTTATGTCAAAGACGGTGATTTTGAAAAAGGGACTTGGAAAAACATCTTTATTTACAACGAAGATGCGCCAAATAAATCGGTGCGTCTGATAACGTCAAAAAGTGGAAGGATTGATTCTAAGGAAGAAAGTTCGGAATTGGTTTTGGAAAATGCGGTTGTCAATACCTTTTCGACCGAAAAAGATGCGGAAAAATTCGTGTCGGAAAATGTCGGGCAGATTCGTCTGGCAATTAAAACCAAGCGCGGCGAGTTAATCGAAAAAATAAGTAAATCAGAAGAATCGCCCGAAGAATTAGGCTTACGGGAACTTGCCCAACTAGCCCGAACCAAAGTCGGAAAAGAGAAAACCGAGGCGCAGATACTTTGGCAACGAAGAATTATTCTTTCAATAACACCTTTGATTTTCGCCCTTTTAGGAACGGCGTTGGTTTTGCGCTTTAATCGCGGCGGCAGAGGTTTCGGCATATTTTTAGCACTCGTTAGTCTGATCGGTTATTATTTACTCGCGCTTTTGGGCGAACAACTTGCCCGCACCAATAAAATAAGCGTTTTTGCGGCAAGTCTAATTCCGATTTCGG
>JANOXW010000388.1:0-4504 GCA_031418635.1 Acidobacteriota bacterium | reverse complement strand
CTATATTTTTTGGCATAAAGTCTTCACCGCAACAATCTAAACACGGTGTTCTGTTCGGCTGCGAATATGTTACAAGATAAAGTTTCCCCTCAATTTCGCCCGCTTGCACAAGATAAGATTCAGTTTTCGGGTTTTCATTTGTTTCGAGTCTCGCGGAATTTACAAAGTCAATACGGGAAAGGTCAAAGCCTTTGTTTTGCTCCAAAAATTTTCGGATGTAACTCGTTCTTTTTTAGCCGACAGAAAGGGTTTCGCTTTTACCCGCGTAAATTTTTGCGATGATTTTCGCCATTGGGCTGTTTGCCAGCTCGTTACGAAGTCGGTCAAGATGCAAACGGTTCAGTTCACAAGCGTTTGCGTCGGCTTTGATGGATACAAAATCGTCTTGCGCGAAGCAAACAATACCGGTTAGATAAATTATTATGAGTAGAAAAAGTAAAGTTTTCATATTATCAAGGAAAGACTATCCGCTTATTTTTACTGTGTCTTTTTACAAGGTTTGGTTGATGCCTTATCCGCCAAACGTTGCGCCTTCGCGTTTTGATTTTTACCGGGTTTGACAACATCGGTTACACAAGCACCGGTCACACTGATTTTAGAAACTATCAGATAGGAAGTCGGCGGTTTTTCATCACCTTTGTCGGAAACATTCAGACGAACGATGAGAGCGACGGCTTTTTTTCCTTTCATTCGCCACTCAGCCTTTTCGCCAAGCGCGGAGAAGTTGCCGAAATAATTCCAGAAATCCAATCCGACGGTTTTTTTAGACGGCAAAACGACTCCGATTGAATTTCGTTCGTCGTCCAAATACACTTCCAAATCAAATCCGCCGACACCTTTGCATTTGCCTGAATAATTGCCAGGCATTCCTTTGTCAACATCAGTAGTTTTGCATTTATCAGCCGCCAAATCCGTGTAAACGCTTTTGTTTTGGGCGAAAGCAGCGGCTGCAAAAACGAATACAAACGAAAGAAATAACAATTTTTTGAACATAATTTTTATCATCTTTTTAAGATTTCAAATACGGTGCGAGAAGTTTTTGCCACGCTGACTGAGGAATCGTTCAACAGTCGCTGTGCCATTTCGATTTGGTTGGAGGTTAATTTGGGTGGTCTGCCGCCCAGTCTGCCACGGGCACGGGCAGATTTTAATCCGGCATTCGTGCGTTCCCGAATCAATTCCCGTTCAAATTCGGCTAAAGCTCCAAAGACATGGAAAATCAATTTGCCGCCGGAAGTAGTGGTATCAATCTTTTCCTGCAAACTCAATAATCCGACTCCGCGTTCTCTGAGCAGATTAACCGTTTCAATCAAATGCTTGAGTGAACGTCCAAGCCGGTCAAGTTTCCAGACCACCAAGTTATCACCGCTTCTGGCAAATTCAATCGCTTCTGCTAAACCTTTGCGCGAATCAATCGCCCCGCTTGCTACATCACGAAAGATTTTTTCACACCCGGCTTTGGCAAGTGCATCTTCCTGCAATTCTAAATGCTGGTCGAGTGTGGAAACTCGTGCATAACCAAGATTCATAAACGGAAGTTCATTTCCCAAAACAAACAAAATAATTTTTAGTTGGAGAGTATCCTAAAAGTCAGCCAAAAGCAATATTTTTAGCACATAGATTATGAGATAAGTTTTGACACCACAAAACGGCAATTTTCGGGGCGGATGTGGAAGTTAGTTGAAATGTCCTAAAAACGCTTGTTTTTGAGAAGGACGAAAAACGGAAAAATCTATTTGTTAAACAGTGTTGTTGCGCTGTTTCGGGGGGTTGGGCAAATAACCCCTCTATCTCCTTTATCCCAGTTAATTTGCTGTATTTAAACCATCTTTTCAAGATTTTTGCGAGATAAAAGCCTCGCCGCTGGCAAGTTGGGTATCAAGAAGTTCGATGTCTGCGTCAACCAAAAGTTTAACAAGATCGTTAAAACCTGTGGTAAATTGCCAACCTAATTTTGCTTTCGCTTTTGACGCATCGCCGATTAAATCATTAACTTCGGCGGGGCGAAAATACTGCGGGTCAATCTCGACATATTTCTGCCAATCAAGATCGGCGTATTTAAAGGTGGCAACCAAAAAATCCTCAACGCTATTCGATTGTCCGGTGGCGATAACGTAATCGTCCGGCGTGTCTTGTTGTAACATCTGCCACATCGCTTCGACATATTCCGGCGCGTAGCCCCAATCGCGTCGCGCCGCCAAATTTCCCAAATAAAGTTTGTCTTGAAGTCCGCGTTTTATCCGCGCAATCGCTCTTGTAATTTTTCGGGTTACAAAATTTTCGCCGCGCCGTGGCGATTCGTGGTTGAAAAGTATTCCGTTGCAGGCGAACATTCCGTAGCTTTCGCGGTAATTGACCGTTAAATTATAAGCAAAAACTTTTGAACAAGCATACGGACTGCGCGGATGAAAACGTGAATTTTCGTTTTGCGGTGGCGGTGTACTGCCGAACATTTCGCTGCTCGAAGCCTGATAGATGCGCGTTTCGATGCCGGTTTCGCGCACCGCTTCGAGAATTCGCGCCGCGCCGACTCCGGTTACATCCGCCGTATATTCGGGAATCTCGAAACTGATGTGAACATGGCTTTGTGCGCCGAGATTGTAAATTTCATCGGGTTGCAGACGGTAGAGAAGTTTGACGAGGCTGGTCGCGTCAGCCAAATCTCCGTATTCTAAAAAAAGCCGTGCATCGCTATCGTGCCGAAAATCTTCAAGTAAATGGTCAATCCGTTGCGTTGTAAAACTGCTTGAACGACGACGCAGACCGTGAACTTCGTAACCTTTGCTCAACAAAAGTTCGGCTAAATAAGAACCGTCTTGTCCGGTGATTCCGGTAATGAGTGCGCGTTTTGGCATATTGCTTCTTAACTTTAATTCAATTCTTAATTTCGTTCGTCTTAAAATCAACGTCAGGCGCAGGAATATTTGCGGCTTCCGCCAAGACCGACAGCACATCAGCCGCGCATTTTTGCCACGAAAAGCGTTTCGAGTAGTTTAATCCGTTTTCAACTAAACTGGAGCGCAATCCGGCATCTTCGGCTATTCTCGACATTGCTTCTACCAATTCTTCTATGTCGAGTTTTGGAAGCAACAACGCGGCATCGCCTGTCGCTTCGCGCATTCCGGGCGTGTCAATGCAAATAACCGGCAAACCCGCCGCTTGTGCTTCCATTACCGGCAAACAGATTGTTTCATAGACCGACGGAGAAATAAACGCCTCAGCCGCATTATAAATCAAGTTTAGTTCTTCATCAGTAACATAACCCGGATTTAGCACATCGTTTTTAATACCGAGTTTTTCAATCAATCCGGCGATGTCAATGTTATGAATATTCAATCCGACCATCAACAATTTATGCGGCAATTTCGTGCGTCGCTTAAATTCGGCAAACGCCTCAAGCAAAAGTGGAAAATTGCGTCTTCCCGACATTTTGCCGACTGTTAGAAAAAATGGCGTATCTGCCGAACCTATATGTTTTTCTCTAATCGCCGCAATTGTCGAATCTTTTTTTACAGGTTTGAAAAATTCGGCGGGAGCCATATAAGCCACGCGAATTCGTGAAAGCGGAACTCCGCAAAAACGAGAAACATCAATTTTCGAATCTTCCGAACCGACAATGACAAGTGTGGCGTGACGACCGCTCCAAGCATACAGACGATTGTAAAAAAGTGGAACGGATTTTGGAAAAAGATGCGGATATAAATAATGTGATGCTTCGTGCGATGCCACGACGGTTTTTCCACGCGCCAACAGCGGTCTGGAAAATGATGGATGAAAAACTATATCGTCGTCGGCAACGGGCGCAAGTCGCAAATTTTCCCAAGCCAACATTTTCATATCCGGCGATAAAACGCGCTCTTGAATATTTGACGGAAGCGGAATCTCGTTACGGTCAATCGGTTTCGGCGTGTAAAAGTTGATTTCGTCAAACCGTCCGCCGACCATTTCGGGTGTCCAATTTTTGACGATATTCAACAAATATCGCCCGACGCCTGTGCGCTGTCCGTGAATGCGCCAACCGTTAATTCCCAGCTTCATAGCTTTTTTCTTTCCACGATTTCATCAATTCAAAAGTGCGCTTGACACCTTCTTCGGTCGAATATTGCGGCTTCCAATCAATCAATTTATTCAGCGTCGTCATATCGCATTGAAAGCGCATCGGACCCGAAACGGGTTGATCCAAATCCGTAATCGGACAACCGCTAATTTCTCGTAAAGTGTCCACAACTTCACGCACGGAAGTTTGCGTTCCCGTGCCGAGATTAAGCGTCCCCGTGTAATCGGTTTCGAGCAGTTTGACAATGGCGTGTGCCGCATCTTCGATATAAATAAAATCGCGCGAAGGCTTTGTCGTCCAAACTTTTCCTTTTCCGGTATCAAGCAACTGATGAATCAAAACGTGAATTAAATCAAAGCGTTGAAGCGGTGTCGGACCGTAAATATTTGATAATCTGACATTGATAATCGGAATCCATTTTGTATAAAACTTACACGCTTCTTCGCC
>JANOXW010000387.1:0-3342 GCA_031418635.1 Acidobacteriota bacterium | reverse complement strand
GCCAAATCTTTATAGCGTTTTTCCATTTCGGAAACTGCCCATTTGAGCGAGATTGCGGCGCGTTTCGGGTCAGTAATAATCGGCGTTGCCAAGTGCGGAATGTCCGCGTAAAGCCCGAGTTCGAGGCGTTTCGGGTCAACCATTATAAATTTTACTTCGTTGGGTTTCGCTTTATACAAAATCGAAACGACGAGCGTGTTGACACCGACAGACTTCCCTGCGCCGGTTGCTCCCGCGATTAGCAAATGCGGCATCTTGGCAAGATCGGCAACATAATTTAAGCCGTCAATCGTTTTGCCGAGCGCGATGGAAAGCAGTGAGTTCGAACCTTGAAATTTTTTGGATTCGATAACTTCACGCAGAAAGATCGTTTCACGTTCGCGGTTCGGAACTTCAATACCAACAAAGGCTTTGCCCGGAATTCTCTCGATGCGGATTGATTCCGATTTGAGCGCAAGACATAAATCGTCCGAAAGACTTGTTACGCGGGAATATTTTACGCCCGGATCAGGTTTGAATTCGTAAGTTGTAACAACCGGACCTTGGCAAATGTGCATCACGCGCCCGGTTACATTAAATTCTTTGGTTTTGTCAGTTAATTCCTGCGCGATTGAGAGTAGTTCGTCGTCTTTTTGTTCAATTCGCGGTGGCGGCGGCGTTAAAAATTCCGAAGTTGGCAACTGATAATCGTCAAAGTTGAGTTCTTTGACAGATATTTTTTGCGGTTCTGCATCAATTGTGGCTGGAAAATCCGCGTCTAATTCGCCCGTTTCCTTAATCGGCGTAATCGGAATTTTCTCCGCTTCGGCAACTAAATCCTGCGGTTCAATAGTCGGAATTTGCACCGTTTCTTCAGGCGTTTCAATTTTGTTTTCGGCGATAGGTTCAGAAATTATCTGAGGTTTTTCTTCAATCTTTGTTTCTTTAACTTCTTCAACCATTTTGGGCGTTTCTTTGATTGTAATCGAAGTTTTGCCCAACTTTTGGAACATTTCCGAAACTTTTTCGCCAAACGATTTTGTTTTTTCCTTCGCTTCGCCAACCGTTTCGCCTAACGAAATAGACGGTGTTTTCGTTGGTTTGAGGCGTGCTTCATTACGTTTTTCCAGATGCGCCGTCGCCTCGCTTTCTGCCTTGCGGCGTTCACGGCGTTTGTTCCGCCATTCATCAAAATGAACGCGGAAATTTTCCCACGCCAAATTGAAATTACAAAAAAACGAATCCAACGAAAGATTTGTAATCAAAAGAACCGAAGCGGCAAAAATCGCCGTCAGCAAAATTCCCGTGCCGATTGTGCCAAGCAACCAAGCTAAGTTTGACGAACAAAACTTGCCTAAAATTCCACCGTAAGCTCCCAAAAGTGCCGATAAACTCGAAACGGAAATGACAAAAAGAACATACCCGATAATTCGGCTAATCGAAATAGGCAAATCTTTAAAGCGAAAAAATCGCCACGCTATCAAGCCGAGCAGAGCAGGCAAAAAATAAGCAGTCAAGCCGACGGCTTGAATCAACAAATCGGCAAACACCGAACCGACCACTCCGACCCAATTTTGCGTTTTCCCCAATCCTGTCGAGTTAAACGACCAATCATTCGGAGTGTTGGTAACAAGGCACAAAAAAGTCAAAACCGCCAACGCCAATAAGACAACAGCGATAATCTCGTTGCTTCTAGAATGGTTTTTTGACACGATTTGTTTTTTTCCTACTTCGGTTGCCATAAATTCTAGGTGGTAAATGGTTAATTGTAAATCGTTAGTTGAAGGAATAAGCAATTTACAATTTACAATTAACGCTTCTTGAACAATAAAAACTCTTTGATAAATTCGTCAATATCGCCATCAAGAACCGCTTCGACATCGCTTCGTTCAAACTTAGTGCGCGTGTCTTTGACCAGCCGATACGGATGCAAAACGTAATTGCGAATCTGCGAACCGAAGGAAATATCCTGTTTAGTCGCTTCAAGTTCCGCACTTTCAGCTTGGCGTTTTTCGAGTTCTAATTCGTAAAGTTTCGAGCGCAAAACCTTCATCGCTACTAATTTATTTTGCAGTTGCGAACGCTGATTTTGGCATGTTACGACAATATTCGTCGGCAAGTGCGTAATTCTGACTGCGCTGTCCGTAACATTAACGTGCTGACCGCCCGCGCCGCTTGAACGATAAGTGTCAATCCGTAAATCCTTGTCGTTTATTTCAACTTCGATGTCTTCGTCAATTTCGGGCGACACAAACATCGAAGCAAACGACGTTTCACGGCTTCCGCCTGAATTAAACGGCGAAATTCTGACAAGCCGATGAACGCCCGCTTCGGCTGAAAGCAAGCCGTAAGCAAATTCGCCTTCGACGCGAAAAGTGGCGTTTTTCAAACCTGCTTCGCTTCCCGCTTGTTCGTCCAAAACCTCGACCTTAAAGCCTTTGCGTTCCGCCCAACGCAGATACATTCGCAAAAGCATCTGCGCCCAATCCTGTGCGTCCGTGCCGCCCGCGCCCGACTGAATCGAACAAATCGCGCTGTTCGCGTCCGTTTCGCCCGACAACAACGCTTCGGTTATCGCCGTGTCAACTTCCGTTTCGAGTTTAACGACCAAATCGGTCAATTCATTGGCGGAATCTTTATCAGTTTCGGCAAATTCAAACAACACTTCGGCATCGGAAATAGCGGTTTCAAATTTTTCTTGTCCATCCAAAGCACGTTCAATTCGACTTCGTTCCTGCACGATTTTCTGAGCTTTTTCCGAATCGTCCCAAAAATCAGGCGTGGAAATCTGCTTTTCTAATTGTTCAACTCTGGCGCGTTTGGTCGGCGCGTCAAAGAAACCTCGCAAGTTGAGCGACAAGGGCGCGGATTTCTTCGTGTTTTGTTTGTAATTCTGTTAATTCCATTATTTTATCTGTGCTGTCCAATATGAAACTCAATGCTTGTAATTTTGCCGTCAATGTAACTTATCGGGCGAAAAAAATAGTATAAAATTTTATCTCCGGGGAAAATTAAATATGACTTTCCGTCTTTTTCCCAAACTTCCGTATGGGTTTGTCGAAGCCAAATATAACCTAAAAAGTATAGCGAGAAAAGAATAATGACTCCTATAAAAACTTTTTGTTTCATTTTTGAATCTTTTTTCCTTTCCACAAACTCCAAAACAGTAAAAATAAACTGATAATCGAACAAAGCCACGCGAACCAATCGCCGTATTTCACATAAACTGTTTGGCTTCCGTCGGATTGTTTAACTGTCCAAACCCGCGTGTCTTCGGTATAAGGCTTGGTCGCGTCTGAAATTTCGCCGCGTTCATTGATATATGCAGTGATGCCTACATTGGTAACGCGCAAAACGGGACGG
>JANOXW010000386.1:0-3968 GCA_031418635.1 Acidobacteriota bacterium | reverse complement strand
CCGTTTTTTACTGCTTACCGCTTTTATCGGCTGTAGTCTTGCCTTCACATCTTGCAGTAGCCAAACCAAACAAAAACATCTGACTCGCGGCGAAGAATACTTGCAAAAACACAAGTTTCAAGAAGCCTTGATGGAGTTTCGCGCCGCTGCGGATATTGACAAAAACTCGGCGGAAGCGCATTGGGGATTAGCCCGTGCCTTTGAAAATCTCGGACAATTTTACGAAACCATCGAAGAACTGCACCAAGTTGCTGAACTAAGCCCTGAAAATCTCGAAGCCAAAACAAGACTCGGCAACTATTTTTTGTTAACCGAACCACCGCAACCGGACGAAACCACCAAAATTCTTGATGATATTTTTGCCCGCGATGCCAACTTTATCGAAGGTCATATCTTAAAAGCAAGTCTTTTTGCCGTGCAGAAAAAATCGGAAAAACAAGTCTTAGAAGTTCTTAATCACGCCGTTTCGCTCAAGCCGAACCGCACCGAATCTTATTTGAGTATTGCCCGCTATTTTATGAAACTCAATAAGGCAAACGAAGCGGAAAAAGCTCTCCAAAAAGGGATTTCAGTCAACCAAGGAGTTGCGCCCGGCTATCTTGAATACGGCAAATTTCTCGATTATGCAAATCGGACTGACGAAGCCGAAGCACAATTTAAAAAAGCAGTTGAAGTCGAACCACAAAACATCGAAGCGCGTGAGGGACAAGCCGAATATTATCGCACTAACAAACAATTTGACAAAGCCGAATCTGCTTACAAAGAGCTTGTCAAAATTGCAGAAAACAGTCCCGAAAGCCGAATGCAATTAGCAGACTTTTACGCTTACATCGGACGTGAAGATTCTGCTATCGCAGTTTTAAGTGAAATTATTGGTGAGTTGCCCGAAATGGCGCGAGCGCGTTATCGGTTGGGCGAAATCTATCTTGACCGCAAGGAAAATGACAAAGTTATCGAACAGGTCGAAGAACTTTTGGACTTAAATGACAGTGATGCAGAAGCCTTGCAATTACGCGCCCGCGTCAAATTACAGCAAAATAAAGCGGATGATGCGGTCAAAGATTTGGAAGAAGTTTTGAAGAAACAGCCAAGCCAAAAGAATGCGCTTTTTTATATGACACAAGCGCGTCTGGCACTCGGACAAGTTGACCAAGCGCGGGCGTTTATGGGCGATTTGGACAAATATCATCCGAACTTTTTGAAGACCAAACTTTTGAAAATTCAAACAAGTTTTACGGTCGGAGAACCGGAAAATGCCCGGCGCGGAGCAAACGAATTGGTCGAAGCGGTGAAAAATTCGTTTCCGAATGTCGAAACCGACGCGCAAGATTTGGAAGAAATGCGGGTTCGCGCTTTGACGGCGCGTGGTTTGGCTAATTTGGAACTCGGAAAACTCACTGAATCGCGTGCCGATTTACAAGAAATTGTGCGTCTTTCGCCAAAATCTTCAGCCGCGACGGTTAATTTGGCGAAGGTCGCTGTTGTCGAAAACAATTTGACGGAAGCAATAAATTTATACGAAAGAGCATTGACAACAGACGGCAAAAATTTCGATGCGTTACGCGGATTGGTCAGAGTTTTGACACGCCAAAAACAGTTTGACCAAGCGCAAGCGAAAATTGACAGTGCAATGCAAACTGCCAACGGACAAGCGGATGTTTTAGCCGCTTTGCATTATCTCAAAGCGGACGTTTTTATAGCGCAAACAAATATCGCGGCGGCTGAAAGCGAACTGACCGCGGCGATTGACTTTGACAAAAATTATTTGCCGGCATATACGGCTTTTGCTTCGATTTTAATTGCGCGAAACCAAATTGATAAGGCTATCGAACAATATAAAATAGTTGTCGAAAAGAAACCTTCGGCTTCGGTTTATACATTGGCAGGAATGCTCGAAGATGCGCGAAATAACACGACAGAAGCCGAGAAAAATTATCGCCGCGCATTGCAAATCGCGCCTGATACGCCGATTGCCGCCAACAATTTAGCGTGGCTGATTGCGTCCGGCGGCGGAAATTTAGACGAAGCCTTGGCATTGGCGCAAACGACGGTTATTACTTATCAAAATGTTCCCGGATATTACGACACGCTGGGCTTTGTTTATTACAAAAAAGAATTATATATGCCGGCTATCGAGCAACTCAAAAAAGCGGTTGCGCTTGATGAAATCGAGGCGCGACGTTCAAATTCAAGCGTCAATCCGGCATATCGGTTACGTCTTGGAATGGCGTTGGCTTCGGCGGGCGACAAACCTTCGGCACGAAGAGAAGTGGAAACTTCTTTGCAAAATAAACATAGTTTGAGCGACAAAGATATGCAGGATGCAAAGATTTTTCTGGCGAGCTTATAAGGAAAGTTAAAAAGATGAGCGTAGAATTCAGACAAAGAACAGCAGGCGAATTCGTCCGAATGTTAAAGCGACGCAAGTGGCTGATTTTGTTGCCGATTATCACGATGACGGTGGCGATTGGTTATGTTGTCAATAAATTACCGAGCGTTTATGAATCGAAAACGCTGTTAACGGTCAAACCGCCGACGATTTCCGATAAAGTCGTGCAATCGCTAACCGACGAAGATTTGACGCAACGTCTGCAAACCATCAATCAAGAAATTTTGAGCCGTTCATCGCTTGAGCCGATGATTACGAAATACAGGCTATTTGAACTCGAACGCAATGCCGGAATGGATACGGCACTTATCGTTGAAAAGATGAGCAAAAACATCACGGTTGATTTGGAAAGAACCGATGATGACCGAAAAGTAGCGGCGTTCAGCATCAAATACAAAGACCGTTCACCCGAAGCGGCAAGAAATGTAACGGCGGAATTGGCAACCAAATATGTCAATGCCCAAGTTCTCGCTTCGACGCAAACAGCGGAAGTTACCCGCGAATTTATTGACAACCAACTCAATCAAGCAAAAACAAGTCTTGATGCTTTAGAGAAACAAAGGCTGAATGTAATGATGGAAAACATCGAAACTCTGCCCGATTCTTCGCAAGGTTTGATTGCTCAACTCGACGGTTTGCGAAAAAATGAAGATACCCTCGCCAAAGATAAGCAAAGTTTGATAGCGGAAAAAGGTCGCTTGAATGACAGCATTCGCGCTCTCAATAGTCAGGCACGGTTGATTGAAGATTTTGGTCAAAAAGAAACGCAGGAAGCGATCAATGATGCAACGCGGATCGAAGATACGCCGGCTTATGGTCAATTAGTGGAGAAACGTGCGGCATTTATTGCCAAACTAGCAAATCTGAAATTAACCTTACGCGATAAAAATCCTAAGGTTATTGAGGCACAAAACGAGATTGATAAAATTAATGATGAAATTGAGGCATTGAATAAAAATACGCAAAAGCGCGTCCAACAAGCCGGACAATCAAGTTCGCGCAAAGCCGAATTGCAGAAGCAAAATCTGGAAATCGAAAAGCAAAAAGCGGAAAGCCAAATCACGCAGATTGATGGGCAAATGCAGGCGAAAGATGAACAATTGAAACAAAATGCGGTGCAAATCGCCACGCTTGAAGCGAAAATCAACACGATTCCAAGCGTCAAAGTCGCTCTCGAAGGCATTAATAATCAATATACATCGGCAAAAACATCTTACGATGAGCTTTTGAAAAAACGGAACGACGCAAATTTGGGCTATGATCGCGCCAACAATGCACAAGGCGAAACGATTCGTGTGCAAGACCCGGCAAATCTGCCGCAATCGCCGGTTGCGCCAAAACGAGCGATGTTGACCGGCTTAGGCGCGGGCATCGGATTAGCTCTCGGTTTGTTTTTAGCCGCTGTGTTCGAGTTGCCACGGATTCTTAAAATCCAAAATATCGAAGATGCCAAACATTACACCGGATTGCCAATTTTGGCGAGCGTTCCGCCATTGTTATCGCAACACGAAAAAGATTGGCAAGCTCGTGTTCATTGGCTAAAAGTATTAGCGGGAATTGCCGTAGCAGTCGGCAGTAT
>JANOXW010000385.1:0-1790 GCA_031418635.1 Acidobacteriota bacterium | reverse complement strand
CGACGCGGCGGATGTGTTTTTCTTCGACCGCTTTAAGCAGTTTGGCTTGCAGATCGAGCGGAATTTCGCCGATTTCATCCAGAAAAAGCGTTCCGCCATTAGCAATCTCAAATAGTCCGGCTTTCGGGGCTGTGGCTCCCGTAAATGCTCCTTTTTCGTAGCCGAAAAGTTCGGATTCAAGCAATTCTTTGTTAAGATTCGCGCAATTCAGGTTGATAAATTCTTTGTTTGCCCGTCCGCTTTGCTCGTGAAGCCTTCTGGCAATCGTAGTTTTACCGCTGCCGCGCTCGCCGGTAATCAAAATGTAGTGCGAAACGCGGGCGTAACGAACTATTTTTTCTTCCAATTCCGCAATCAATTGTGCGCCTTGTTTTTCTTTTCCCTGGTAGCTTAAGTTATTCATCTTTTTTCTTCGGTTCGGATTTGATTTTCGATTCTCTTTATTACAAATCGTATGCCCAAGATTAAGAAGCATCCCTAATAACTCTAAACCAAAGAAAACAAAGACTTATTAAATGTTAGTTGCGTTAGTAAAATTTTAGAAAACGCACAAACTGTTCACGCCGGCGACACCTCAAGTGTTGACGATGGCGACAGTTTGAGCCTTTTCTGCTCGTTCAATCGAATCTTGAAATTTGTAATAATTTTCGACAATTTCGAGTGTTGCCCGATGCCAGCAGGGGAAGCCTTCCCAAAAAGCGTAGCAGAGAAAATTCCCCGGATCTTCTAAACGGCATTCTTGAATGGATGTGCGGTAAAATTTCGGCTCGCCTTTTTCCGTGACGGAATCGCTCAAGATGAGCATTTTACCATTTTCGTAATCAATATACGGGTTTTCAATTAGTCGGTTGTATGCTTTCTTCAACGCATTAAAGCGACGTTTTTTCATCTTTTCGCCTAATTCTTTCTCAACTGTGCGGCGCGTTTCAAGATATGCTCTTTCAAGCAAAAAAGGATTCAGCAACATAATTTTTTTCGTGTTTTTTTAATTAAACTTTGACTAAAATTCTATTCAACTCTTCGATTGACGGCTCAATCAGCCAATCAGGTAACGAAACAGGTTCTTGTTTCAAGTCTAAATTAGTCGTTTTTCGTGCGATAAGTGCATTTCCTTCGCTTTCTACCGGAAAAGCGGGCGGATATGACTTCAGAACCTTTTCGAGCGACAGGGCGGCTTGCTTCTCATCTTCCGGCAAAAAGAAGCGGTTGCGGCTGTTTTGAATGATGTTGATGAGGGCGGTTTCACGCAATTCGCGGATTTGCTCAAAAGAACTTGGGCAAACTTCGATGACCCGGTTTCCTTGAAATCGCGTCAGGCGAATTTTGATTTCGCCAAGAAGCTCGATAATTTCATTTTCATCTCTGACGGCTCGAATAATTTCTGCGGCAGTTCCGGCACTTTGTTTCCAGATTCCGAAGGTGCGGCGGATTTCATTGATGGTCGAGGCGGTGATGCTCACTCCGACCAGGCGTGTTCCGTCATCGGTCGTCGTGCGAACGATATTCAGCCCGTTTTGCTGTAATTTTTTCAAGTTTTTCCAAATCGGCAACAATGCACCGCTCAAGAGATGAATCGTTTTTTGTTCGGTTGGCGGAATTTTCTTTTGTTCTTCCAGCCACCATTCGCGGGCACAACTTTTGGGGACGATTTTATACTTTTGCTCAAGTTCGTTATCACGCGTGTATTGCAGGTTATAGCCCGCCGGTCGGCTGATTGAAACCATTTGATACCGTTCTCCGGTTTCGGGATAGGTGTGCGCAAGTGTCGGACGCACGGCAATAAATTCACT
>JANOXW010000384.1:0-2468 GCA_031418635.1 Acidobacteriota bacterium | reverse complement strand
CGATTGACGCGAATGTTTCCGACGGCGACGAAGTAAAATCGGGAACGGTTTTTGCGACGCTCAAAGGTTACGCCGATGTTTTGCTGACAGGCGAAAGAGTCGCGCTCAATTTGATTCAAAGAATGAGTGGCGTAGCGACGTTGACGCGCCAATATGTCGAAGCTATCAAAGGCACAAACGCGACGATTATTGACACGCGCAAGACAACGCCGGGTTTGCGAATGTTGGAAAAATACGCCGTAACCGTCGGCGGCGGCAAAAATCACCGGTTCGGTTTGGACGATGGAGTTTTGATAAAAGACAACCACATAGAACTTGCCGGGGGAATCACTGAAGCGATCACGGCGGCGAAATTAAAGGTCGGACATCTTCATAAAATCGAGGTTGAAATCTCGAATTGGGCGCAACTGCGCGAAGCTGTTTTAGCCGGTGCGGATATTGTGATGCTCGATAATCAAACGCCCGAAGAAGCCGAAAAGCTCGTCGAAATGGCGCGAAATATGAATCCGGCTGTATTGCTTGAAGCGTCGGGCGGAATGGATTTGGACAGAGTGCGCTCTTTTGCCGAAGCGGGCGTTGATCTTATTAGCGTCGGCAGACTGACACATTCGGCGCGGGCGGTTGATATTAGTTTTAAGATTCAGACGATTTGAGGTGAGAAAATTTATGAAAAAAGGTTATTTATTACTGCTTCTTGGCGCAATTCCCGCCGTCGCTTTCGGTGCGCTTGCCGCGCTCAACCCAACAAATGTTGCCGAAACGAGCGAAACGAGCGAAACATTACAAACGCGACATTACAAAACCGATCTACAAAACTTTGTCGCGGAAACCGAAAAAATAATCCCGACACTTTCAACTTACGGAAAAAGTTGGCGCGTTGTCGAAAGCAAAACGGAAAATAATGCGGCAACTATCAAAGCAGAAGTTCCTGTATTGTTTTTCACCGACGATTTGGTAATCAATGCAAATTTCAATGAAGAGAAAAATGAAACAACCATCAATATCCGTTCAGCCTCGCGGGTTGGCAAAAGTGATTTAGGCGAAAATCGGCGACATATTTTGCAGATTTTGGCAGCATTAGACGAAAAATCCAAGTAACGGTTTTAGAACTTTTCAGCCAAAAAGTTTTGGATTTCTCATATTATTCAGTAAAATAAAATTATGACAGCACTACCAGCTAGAAAAATTTTCACCGTGCAGGAATATCACAAGATGATTGACGCGGGCGTTTTTTCGGGAAATCCTAATTACGAACTCATCGAAGGAGAAATTGTCAAAAAAATGACGCAAGGAAATTTTCATATCAGTTGTATCAATCGCTTAAATATGTTGTTTGCGCCGCTGTTGGCGGGAAAAGCGATTGTCAGTATTCAAAACGCGGTTGTCGTCGGCGAAATTTCTGAACCTGAACCAGACGTAACACTTTTAAAACTCCGCAAGGATTTTTATGTTTCAGGCAAAGCGACGGCGAAAGATGTTTTATTGCTTGTGGAAGTTTCCGATTTGACCATTAAATATGATCGAAGCGTAAAGTTGCGGCTTTATGCCGAAGCGGAAATCGTCGAAGTTTGGTTGGTAAATCTGCCGCGCCAAATTTTAGAAGTTTATACCGAACCCGAAAACGGCAAATACAAAGCAGTAAAAAAATATGAAAGAACACAAACCGTCGTGCCGAAACTTTTACCCGAAATTAAATTAAAAGTTTCCGACATTATCGGGTAAATCTGAAATTTAACCTCTCTACTTGGCAACATTTCTTCGCACTATCGCTTCGCTAAACTTTTCCTCGCCGCTCAATGCCAACATCTCTTTCGTCGGCATAATTGGCATATTTTAGAATCTTTGGACATAGATAAAGGCATTACACCTTAACTGATTTGTCTGAACAGCCGTGTGTGATATGCTTTCAGACCTCAAGGGAGATTTCAAAATTAAAAGGAGATAAAAGAATATGGACAACCGCATAGATTTCAACATTACCACAGCCGAAAAAGACGCAATTTTGCAAGCTATCACTGATCTGACCAACTTGCTAAAATCATTGCTCATCGCGCTCGACCCGAAAGAAAAACAGTCGCTTCCCAAAATGAGCGATAAAAGCATTCCGTTTGTCGAAAAAGTGATGCAGTATATGAAATCCGACGCGCAATTCGTGCCGTCTTACATCAATGTTACTGATACCGATAACGATTTCAAAGCATTCGGCGATCTGCGCGAATTCCTGCGTCCGCTGGCGCAAATCATATCTAACCTAGACGATACGGCAGTAATGGCGGGCAGTGAAACGTGGCAAGCCGCGCTGACCTATTACAACGCCGTCAAACAAGCCGCAAAAATGGGCGTGCCGGATGCCAAAGCCATCTACGAAGATTTGCGTCCGCGCTTTGAAGCCCAACGCGCCAAACCGATTCCGGCAACCACCTAATTATGTATCAATCTAATACTAAAAAGGTCGAACGCGATACTTT
>JANOXW010000383.1:0-9327 GCA_031418635.1 Acidobacteriota bacterium | reverse complement strand
TTTCTTCCTACTGCGGCACCGGCGGTTGTGCGCCCGGCGGGATAACCCAAAGTTCGTAGGTTGTTTGTGGTCGTGTTCCCCAATTTGTGATAACGATACGGCGTGGGTCAATGCCGCGGACTTTGACTAAATAATCGAGTGTGCGTTTGCTGAGAACATCAACTTTTCTAAAGCGCATACTTACTTTGTCCGTGCCTTGATACATTATGATATAGCCTTGCGCGTCAGGATTGTTTTGCAATTCAATAGTAAATGCGTCAAGTCGGGCTTTGTCATCATCAAAGGCAAGCGATATAAAGTCATCAAATTTGCGCGACTTCGGTGCTGGCGGAATGTTGTCAACAATGGTCGGGACGGAAATTCTTTGGCGACAATTTGTGTCATAAACGCCGTCATTAACATCGAGGTCAGCGGTAATTGTCTGTCCGCCAAATCCGGTTGTATCAACTGTAATCGCCGGCGTTCCGAGACCGCTGGTTATTCGCAGATTTTTTGGCGAAATCGTCCAAGTATAGATAACCGGAATCGCGTCATTCTTAACCGCATTAAATGAGGCAAAAGTTATTAAATCGCCTTCGGTAACGCGCTCAGGTCCGTCAAGCCGGATGTCATAAGGGCAAGGTCTTTTGGTCGTTTCTTCGACAATTTTCAGACAGATGCAATTCTTTGCATCTTTTTTGATTTCGATTTCCTTTGAAAACGCCTGTCCATTTAGACCTTCAATTTCGACACGGTAAATGCCGGGCGCAAGATAAAATTCCGCCGGTGTGCTAACGCCACTCAACCCGACGACTTGTCCGTCAACCTTAACCGTCATCGCCGTCGGCGTAGTTTTGACCGTTAAAATTCCGCTGTTTTTCGGTCTTTTGGTATCGTTTTTTTCGACGGCAAAAACCGTTGTCAGCCCGAAAGTCAAAACCAATCCGATCACAAATAAAAAATTGTATTTGATGTTTCTCATCTTTTTATCCTCTGATACTCTGCAAAAACCTTACTCTTCGATTACTTCATCATTTTTCTTGCGAAACTTCTTTCG
The DNA here is from genome assembly GCA_031418635.1 of Acidobacteriota bacterium. Taxonomy (GTDB): domain Bacteria; phylum Acidobacteriota; class Blastocatellia; order Pyrinomonadales; family Pyrinomonadaceae. The sequence continues at coordinate 8,291 of JANOXW010000383.1, read as the reverse complement.
CGCCGCAATTCCGACACTAGCGAGTCCCGTTCCAAAAAGTAGCAACGTCATCGGTTCCGGCACTGGCTCCGGCGGAGTCGGCGTAACGGTCGGTGTCGGAGTCATATTCGGTGTCGGCGTTGGTGTCGGAGTCATTCCCGGAGGAGTCGGTGTTGGTGTCATTCCCGGCGGAGGCGGAGTTGGCGTGTTTTTATCCCTTGTAAGCAGAAAAATAAGCGGAATTGCCGCGAGTCCCAACAAAGCATATTTCGGAAAACCCGCCTTCGGGACATCAATCGGCGCACAATCGCAAACTTCGTCCTCAACGATTTCCGACCTTGTTTCCGTAATTACCCGATTATCTTGCGGCATTTTCGGTTTACCGCTTTCATCGTCGTCTTTATCATCACCATCATCGGTCATAACAAACTCCCCGTTCACTAATCGCAATTGGGCAAAACCGCCTGAATTAGCCGTCCCGGGTTTCGCATTAACGATTTGAACGATTTGATTAAACCTAATAGGCGCGGCGTTTGCCGTCATTGTAACCATCACTGTCGAAAACAACGCGATGGCTGACACAACTAATCTTAATTGTAAATTTCTCATCATCTTTAACCTATAAGAAACACTAGCTCACAAGTCATCAAAGACCTGTTCACTTAAAATTATGTTCGGGGACTTATGGGCAAAATATACCAAAAACTTAAAAAAGATGCACTCTTTTTTGGTATATTTACTATTTCCGAACAAATAATGCTGACTGTTCAACCAGAAAAAGACATAATGAGCATACGCTTCCAGAATTTATTTAAAAAACTTCTTTTTTCGCCGACACATTTTATTTCGGCATCATTACAACCACATTTGTCGCCGCTTTTTCGACTGCTGATTGCTCAAAAAGAAAAACCGGCGTATTGCCCGATTTCCAACTTTCGAGTTGGTCTTTGTAATGCGGCGAATTTGGATTTCCGCTTTCGCCTAGCGCAATGCCGTGTCGTGTCGCGTCCCAATTTCCCGGCACTGTGATAAGCCGCATCGAAACATTTGCGCCGACATTTGGCGTGTTCCCGTTGCCGTATTGTCCGATTGGCTCAATCGCAAAAACTCCGCCAATCAACGGCGCGGCGGCAAGCGGATGATTAAAGCGAATCTTAAACGCCGTTCCATAAAGCCATTTTTTTTCATCCGCGCCGTATCTTTTCGTCAGATTTTCCCGCGCTTCCGTGTCTGCTGTCGTAAGCAAATCTTTATAGTTCTTAAATTCCTTCGGCAACCAGTTCGATGGTTTTTCCGTTGCCAACCAATCAACAAAAGACGCACTTTCACCCCAACGATAATTTTTTGCCCGTTCCGCGCCGACATTTGCCGCTAAAATTTTATTAAGAAAAACGATGCGAATTTCGCCGACGAGCAATGCGCCTTCGGAATCAGCCGCCATTTTCCCATCCCAACCGCGCAAAACGTCTAAAGTTTCTTTCGATGCCGATTCGATTTTGACCATTTCACGAGCAAAATTTGAGGAAGAAATATTAAAAATATCGCGCTGAATGTTTTCTACATCATTAACCGTAACTTTTTCATTTGCTTGCAAAAGCTGATAAATCCGCCGCGCCCGATGCGGCGAAGCCCACAGATGCGTCAAAAAATATTTGTAACTGTCGCCGACAATGCGCTGATTTGCCGTAACGATAAAACCTTCGGGCGGATTAAAACTGCTTGGCAAATTTTCGTAAGGAATAAAGCCCGTCCAATCGCCTTTATCGGTTGCTCCGTCGTATGGCATCGAACCGTCGCCCATGCGCCGAATCGGGATTTTTCCGCCATTGTGAAAACCGATATTGCCTTTGACATCGGCATAAACAAAATTCTGCGTCGCGCCGCCGTAAGTTTTGAGCGCGGCATTAAAATCGTTCCAATTCTTGGCGCGATTCAGTAACAAAAACGCTTGAAATGAATCATTACTTTTGTCGCGCACCGTCCATTTGAGTGCGTATTTGTTGCTGTCTTGTCCCGTTATAATCACGCCGTTGCGCGTTTCCATCACTTCCAAAGTTTCGGTGTCGGTTTCAGGACTCAGAACATTTTTGCGAACCTTTATTTCTTCGCGCCGAATCTTGGCAGTTTCCCAACCTGTCGGCGTTTTATATTGATTTTTTTCGTTAAATGTTTCGAGATACAAATCTTGCACATCGGGACCGAGATTGGTCGCGCCCCACGCGATATATTCGTTATGACCGAGAACAACGCCCGGAACGCCCGGAAATGTTACGCCCGAAACGCGCATATTCTTTGAAGAAAGATTTGACAAATACCAAATCGAAGGCGCGGACGCGGGCAAATGCGGATCATTCGCCAAAATCGGTTTGCCGTCAGCCGTGCGTTTGCCCGAAACTACCCAATTATTGCTCGCCGCGTTAAATTCCTGATAAAATCCGATTCTCTCAAGCGACGATTTTCTGATTTCCGCATCTCGAACAGCAAATTCCAACAGCGAATTATCAAACGAAAGTGAAGCACTTTGGGCTTTGGACTTTGGACTTCGGACTTCGGTTGAGTCTTTGCCGACAACCAACACATCAAGTGGCGTTTTTTCCAAAAATAGTTGGTCAAATTTCTCTTTCGGCAAATCGGCAAATGAAGATCGCATCACGTCAGCTTGCCAAGTCGTGCTTAAACCGTCAGATAAAATCCCGCCGATGACGAGTGAATCCGTCGCTTTCCATTCACTCGGTTTGTATTTCAAAATCTGAAACTCAATTGGCAAAGTCTTTTCATCCAAAGTAGCGATATAAGCATTTACGCCACGCGCATAATTTTCCAAAATCGCTTTATATTCGGGCGAAAAACCCTTAAATGCTTCTTCGACAATTTGTGAAAACCCGAATCTGCGCCAGCGTTTATCTTCTTCAAGCGCGATTTTGCCAAAAAGTTCCGCCGTTTCGCCACGCGCCACGCGCCGATACAAATCCATCTGCCACAAACGGTCGCTTGCCGTAACAAAGCCTTGCGCGAAATACAAATCCGCATCGCTGTTTGCTTCGATATACGGAATCGCCCGACTATCGCGGCGCACCGTAACTTTGTCTTTCAAACCCGAAATTTGAACAGTTTGCGTCGGAGTTTGCGCGAAACAAGCCGTCGTTAAAACAAAAAATAAAATGAAATAAAGGTAAATAGTTTTTTTCATAAAAATAGAATTAGTTGGCGAATAGTTGTTTGATCTTCAATTTGAATTTCGGTAAAAACTCGGTTTTAAGAATTTCGTTTTCGGTGTAAATCTTGCTTGGTTTGCCGGGTTGAAAGACTTCAATTTCTTTTTCTTGCGGTTTGATTACCCAATATTCAGGCACACCGAACATCTCGTAAAGTTCGCGTTTGATTTGGAGATCGCGGCGGGCGTTGACTCTGCCGGGCGAGAGAATTTCGATAACGAGTTCGGGTGCGCCGTGAAATTTTCCGTCTTTTTCTTTCAAGATTTCATCGCATCTTTCGTGTGTGATAAAAATCAAATCGGGAATTACGCCGTCGTATTTGCTAAAAATCAAACCCGGCGTTGTCAAAATATGTCCAAGCGGATTTTTTTCAAGATATTTTGAAAATTGGACAAGAATTCTCGTAGCTAAAAATTGATGTATAAATCGCGGTGCAGTTGACACAATAATTTCTCCTCCAATCAGTTCGTAGCGCGAAAATTCATCCCGCGCCATTTTTTTCAAATAGTCGTTGGTAAAAAGTTCAGGTTTTTCTTCTTCTTTTGGTCGAAAAACAAAGGTCGTCGGCTTAGTTTCGCTTACTTGTTCGAGCATAATTTTTCACCTCTCAGATTTTTTACAAGTTTAGCACAATCAATCGAATTTCTGACATTTCTTCCATCGCGTAACGCACGCCTTCGCGCCCGAAACCGGATTGTTTGACACCGCCGTAAGGCATATTGTCCACGCGAAAAGTCGGCACGTCATTAATTATCACGCCGCCATATTCGAGATTTTCCGAAGCGTAGGCGACATTTGCCAGATTGTTGGTAAAAACTCCGGCTTGCAAACCGTATTTTGATTGATTCGACAAATCAACCGCTTCGGCAAAATCGCTGAATTTTTCGACGACGACAATTGGCGCAAAAACTTCTTCTGAAACAACACGCATTTCGGGATTTGTGTTTGTAATAGTTGTTGCGTCTAAAAATGTGCCGTCGCGCTGACCACCACCGAGAAGTTTTGCGCCGTTTTCCAACGCTTCATTTATCCAATTTTCTGCGCGTTTTGCCGCCGCTTCGTCAATCATTACCGAAAGTTGCGTCGCTTGTTCAAGCGGATTTCCTTTTGTTAATTTCGCCGCACTTGCCACAAACTTTTCCGTCCATTCGTCAAAGATTTTTTCGTGAATATAGATTCTTTGCACCGAAATACAAACCTGTCCCGAATAAGCAAACGCACCCGTTAAGTTTCGATTGAGAGAATTTGTTATATCAGCCGTTTCGTCAACAATCACCGCCGCATTTCCGCCGAGTTCGAGCGCGACAAATTTGCGTTTTGCGTGTTCCTTTAATTTCCAACCGATTTCCGCGCTTCCCGTGAACGAAATCATATTGATTCGATCATCATTTAATACTTGTGTAATGAGTTCGACATCCATCGGAACGATTTGCAAAGCTGCTTTTGGCAAATCTGATTCGAGAAAAACTTCGCCCAGCAGCAAAGATGTCAAAGGCGTGCGCGGACTTGGTTTGATAATAATTGCATTAGCCGAAGCCAGCGCGGGCGCAACCTTGTGCGCGACTAAATTTAACGGAAAATTAAACGGCGTGATGCCGTAAATCACGCCACGCGGCACGCGCAAAGTCCACGCGGTTTTGTCTTTGCCGACGGCTTGCGTGTCAACCGGAACGACTTCGCCCGTAAATCTTTCGGCTTCGCCTGCCGCCCAACTAAAAGTTGCAATAGCGCGTTCGACTTCGCCACGAGCATAAATAATCGGCTTGGCAGATTCTTCACAAATAGTTTCAGCAAACTCCGTTTTGCGCTTTTCGATGCCGTCGGCGATTGAGCGCAAACCTTTGGCAATCTGAAACCGCGCCAGTTTTCGCAGCTTGATTTTGGCATTTTCAGCAGCCGCAATCGCTTCGTCAATTTCGTCCGCGTTTGCCGTCGAAACCTCTGCGATGGTTTTGTTTGTGTAAGGCGATTTGACAGCAAAAGTTTCTCTCGTTTCGCGCCATTCGCCATTGATAAGCAGTTTTTTCTGTTTCATATTTGACATTGTGGATTGATTTTAAATTTATGCTTCAAAAAATAAATCATTTTTGAACAGTTAGTAGCATCGAATCTCAAGAAGTTGTCCGCTTTCGATATTTTTGCGATATTAACGGTTGTTCGATTGAAAATAAACAAGACGTTTGCCATTAAACATTTGGCATTTATCAAAAACCTAAAACAAACGGCAAAAGTCTTTTTTGTTAAGCAAGTGTTATTTCAATTATCGGGTTTTTGAAAAATGTGATAAAAGATTACTAACAGCGACAATTTTCCCATCCCTAAATTGTTAATTTTAATATAAGGATTTTTATTTACCAATGAAGCGTTTTTATTTTTGTTTGATAGCCTTAACTGTGCTATTTATTTGGTTTGGTTTGAACTTTAAAAGCATTGCACAAAGCGATGAACAAACGGTGCGGGAAATCAATTTTGTTTCTCCGAACATTGTAATTAGTCAGTTTCAAGTTACCGGTGATACGCCCGGTAATACGGCAAATGATGAATTTATTGAACTACACAACACTAGCTCAAACAGTGTTGATTTAAACGGCTATCGGCTTGTTTATCGCTCGGCGGCAGGTGTCAACGATGTCGCTTTTGTAGCTTGGACAACCAGCATAATAGTTCCCGCCGGCGGTTACTATCTGATCGCTTCGACTAACTACAATGGTGCTACTACGCCGAATATTACTTATAATCCCACTACTTGTAGTTGTTCAATGTCCGCCACTGGCGGCGGTTTGGCAGTTCGCAACGGCGCACTCAATACGGGTGTCGTAATTGATTCGGTCGGTTATGGAACAGCAACCAACGCTTTTATTGAAACGGCAGTTACAACGGCGGCTCCGACAACCGGCGACAACAGCAAAGTCCGTTTGACCAATGGTTGTCAGGATACTGATAACAACGCTAATGATTTTTCGACTTTAACGCCTTCGGCTCCGCGCAACGCAAGCAATTCTCCGAATGCTTGTAGCGGCGGCGGCGGAACAACCATTTTAGCCAATGGCGCAGCAAGTCCAAGCACGGTTGCGCCAAATGCGACAACTCTTTTAACAGTTTCGATTTTTCCCGCAACTACCCCGCCAAGCACCGGACTTACGGTTGTCGGTAATTTAACCAACATCGGCGGTTCAGCAAATCAACAGTTTTTTGATGATGGCACAAACGGCGATGTAACAGCGAGCGATAATGTGTTTTCATATTTGGCGACAATTCCCGCTAACACCGTCGGCGGTCCGACGAGTGTTTCGGCAGTTGCTTCGGATACCCAGGCAAGAAGCGTCAATTTAACCATCAATCTGTCAATTGATGCGCCAATAGCCGGTGAAGACCCGTTACTTTTGGGAAATCCGAGTAATGCGACAACTAATGTCGCTAATGAAAACAACTATTTACTGACAAAAGCCCAATATTCGGTTTCATACAATCGGAGTCGGGCGACGGCAAATTGGGTAGCTTGGCGGCTTGACAGCACTTGGATCGGATCAACCTCGCGGCAAGACGATTTTCGTCCCGATCCGTCGTTGCCGAACGGTTGGTATCAGGTTTTGGATACTGATTATTCGGGTTCAGGGTTTGACCGCGGACACATGTGTCCGTCGGGCGATAGAACTCGTTCCGTTCCCGACAATTCCGCGACATTTTTAATGACCAATATCGTTCCGCAACTTGCCAACAATAATCAAGGACCTTGGGCAGATTTTGAAAATTACTGTCGCACCATTGCTAATCAAGGCAATGAGCTTTATATTTTTTCAGGTGTTGCGGGAAATGTCGGAACGATTGCTCAGGGCAGAATCGTCGTGCCGCAAGTAACTTGGAAAGTCGTGCTTGTTTTGCCCAACGGCAATAATGATTTAGATCGAGTCGGCAAGGGAACACGAACAATTGGCATAATTGTCCCGAATCAATCGCCGGTGAATATAAATGCCCCGTGGCGCACATTCAGAGTTAAAGTTGATGCTGTTGAAAATCTGACAGGTTACGATTTTTTCTCGAATGTTCCGAAAAATAGACAAGAATTGATCGAAAGAAGAATAGATATACAATAATGAGTTCAAAGTTCAAAATTCAAAGTTCAAAGTTTAATTATAATTTGTCCAAGATTTTTCTACATACGTTGCTTTTACTGTTTGTGGTAAATTGTTCATTGCTGACCGCTTACGCGCAAAAAGACCGTTTAATCAGTGATGTGCAAGGTGAAAAAAACTCTTCGCCCTACGCCGGTGAAACGGCGCGATTGACGGGAATTGTTACTGCACGGACGCGAAACGGCTTTTTTTTGCAAACGCCGGATGACAAAAGCGATAACAATCCAAAAACTTCGGAAGGTATTTTCGTTTTTACCAAAGCCGAACCGACTGTTGAAGCAACTATCGGAAATCTCGTTTCGGTAACGGGTTCAATTGACGAATTTAAGCCAGCTGCTGAACCGCTAAGTTTGTCGGTTACGGAACTCAAGATGAAAAAAGGAACGGATATTATCCAAGTTGTTTCAAAAAATAATCCGCTACCGAAACCGTTGATTTTGTCTGTCGCCGATTTTAATTCGGGTGCGCTTGACGAACTCGAAAAATATGAGGGAATGCGCGTTGAGGTCGAAACAATGACGGTAATTGCGCCGACGGGCGGCAGAGTTGACGACAAAAACGCAATGTCCGAATCAAACGGCACGTTTTACGGCGTTGTCAAAGGAATTCCAAGACCTTTCCGCGAAACCGGCATCGAGAAATATGATTTCGTTCTCTTAAATGAAAATGACCGAAAGAAGTTACTGAATGATTTCCCGAAAATACCGGTTTTCGACAACAATCCTGAAAGAATCCGCGTTGAAAGCACAGCGCAACTCGGCGCACAAACAATTGACGTAAAGGCTTCTGCCGAAATCAAAAATGTTCGAGGCGTTTTGCATTACGCTTATCGCACTTACACGATTTATGTTGACGCGGACAACAAGCCGACGATTTCGGGTTTGACCCCAGCCAAACCGCTACCTGCCACGAATGATCGTCAATTTGCTATTGCCGGAATGAATTTGGAAAACTTTTTTGACGA
>JANOXW010000382.1:0-3897 GCA_031418635.1 Acidobacteriota bacterium | reverse complement strand
TCGACCACGACGCCGACGGCATCGTGGACATCACGCAAGTCCTCAATTAGCACAACGCGCATTACCGGCGAAGCGGAAGTCTGAACATTAAAAGTTGTGGCGGAAATCATCTTGGATTGCTATATTACCGCGAAAAATTTATCTTGTCGCCTACTCGTTTGGGTAGGTTGCTTTTTAAGTTTGTTTCGTTTTATGCAAAGCTAATTCAAATAAAATGCTCGTTCCGTTTTTTTGGCGCGAATCTACTTTAAATTTACCGCCAAGAACTTCGGCGCGACGCGCCATACTTCGCAAACCTTGTCCGTCGCTTTCCTGCAAATGGTCAAAACCGCGCCCGTTGTCGGCAACGCACAGACTTAACATTGAATTTTCCACGCGAAAATCAATCTTTACCTGTGAACAACCCGAATGACGTGCCGCGTTATTGACAGCTTCTTTGAAAATCAACAGCAAATCGCGGCGCACACCGACGCTTAATTTCAAATCCGTTTCAGATGGCGGCGCGTTAAATTCCAAATCAATTTCGCGGTAGGTGAAAATTTCTTCGGCGTGTTGACGCATTCGGCGCGTTAAATCGAGCAAGCGGTCGTGGTTTGGGCTGATTGCCCAAACGATGTCGTTCATCGAATCAACACTTTCGCGGGCGATGTCGGCAATCGAAGGCAAAAGATTTTTCTGATTGCCGTTTCCCGTCTGTTGATTGGCGACCTCGCTTAAGAGCGCAATGCGCGTCAGATTCGCGCCAATATCGTCGTGCAAATCGGTAGCGATGCGTGTCCGCACTCGTTCAAGTTCCAAAAGACGTGTTATACGGTTGCGATAAAGTGTGTAAATAACAAAACCAATTAAAGCAATCAAACCGAGAACAAACCACCATCGCAAATAAAGCGGCGACAGAATTTTGAAATTGACCGTGGCAGGTTTTTGACTCATTTTACCGTCGGGCGTAACGGCTTGCACCAAAAATTGATAATTGCCGGGCGCGAGATGGGCGAAATTGACCGTCCGCGCAAGCGTCGGCGCACTCCAATTTTCTTCCGTTCCGACGAGTTTATACTGAAACCGCAGAGTTTGTCCGGCGTTAAAGTTGATGCCCGAAAACTCAATCATAATCTGGTTATTTCCCGCGCCGAGTTCAAATTCGCCGACTTCGGTTTGTCCGATTTCGGAAAGCGGCAGATTGTTGCCGGCGATTTGGAGTTTGGTAATAAAAATCGGTGGCGGCACAAATATTTGCGGTGGTTGCGGCGCAAATCGCGCCAAACTGTTTGCCGTGCCGAACCATAACGCGCCGTTTCTATCGCGCACGGCAATTTCGATTTTGTTGTCGTTCAAACCGTCAATCGTCGTGTAAAGTCCGATGCGCCCCGTAGCCGAATCGAGCCAATTAAGCCCGCGTCCTGTGCCGATGTAAATGTTGCCAACCGAATCTTCAATAATACAGGTTACGTTGTCGCTGGCGATTCCATCTTTGGTTGTAAGGCGCGAAAAGACCGGTTTTTCGCTGTTAGTTTCGGTTACTTTCCCGACTCCGCCGCCTCTCGTGGCAATCCACAATTGACCTGTTTCATCGAAAAATAAATCCTGCACTTGTCCCGGCGGAACGCCGTCGTCCACTGTAAAAAAATCGAATTGCTTATTTCGATAACGCACAACACCGCCGCTTGTGCTTCCAACCCACATCGTTCCCGATGAATCTTCGGCAAACGCCGACGCGGTAAAATTCGGCGGAAAATTTTCGTTCTGCCCGAAACCCTGCGAAGTCTTCGTCGCCCGTTCCCAACGTATCAATCTCGGCTCGGTATTATCTAAGCTAATCCAAATGTCGTGTTGTAAATCTTCAAAAACGTGCATCACAAAATCGCCGCCTAAGCCTTTGATTTTTTGCGGCACGGCTTTTTGTAAATCAGCCAATCCTTCAATCTTTGGAAAACGAAACAAACCATTTTTGGTTGCCGCCCAAATTTCGCCAAAACCGCCTTGAATGATATTTTGCGGAAAATCAAAGGTCGTTCCACTTGGCAAAAGCGATTCGGCGGAAACAAAATTTTCTCCGGCGAGTTGGTGAAACTTGCCGTCAGGAGTTACTGCCCAAAGTTTGCCGTCGGCATTTTCCCAAAGGACGCGCACACCGCGCACGCCGAGTCCTTCGGTTTGATGAAAAGTAACAAAACCGTGCCGCGTAAATTTTATCGCGCCTTGATTGGTCGTCGCCCAAAGATTGCCGTCCACGTCTTCGGCAAGCCAATTATACGGCGTTTCGGGCAAACCTTGCGCCGTCGTGTAGTTGCGAAAATTCACGCCGTCAAACTCGCTCAATCCGGTTGATGTGCCAACCCATAAATGGTGGTCGGAAGATTGGAAAAGCGAAAATATTTGGTCATTCACTAAGCCTTTAGCTTTGCCAAACCAAGCCGTCAGCACGGGTTTGAGTTCAGAACTTGAATAATTTTCGCTTGGAGACGCGCTTTCGATTTTCGCCAACCCGTTTTCGTCCAAAACGAATAATCCGGCTTGTTCGTGGGCAATCCAGATTCTGCCTTTCTCGTCAAAAACTATTCCGCGAATCGGGTCGTAATTGGCGGTTGGATGAATCGAGTAATGAGTAATTCGCCCGTCCGCGTGGCGGCGAAAAACGCCGTTCATTGACCACATCCACAAATCTCCGTTTCGGCTTTCGCTAAAACCGCGCACCGAAACCGGCGCATTATTTAATGGTAAAGCAACCCGCTGAAACGATAGGTTTTCATCTCTTTTTTCCAGCCGAAACAAACCGACAAAAGTGCCAGCCCAAATCGTTCCGGCTTGGTCTTGGAAAAGATAATTAACGCGGTTCGGGTTGAGATTTTTTTCCGACGAACCGGCAATTGAAATCGTTTGGAAAGACGAAGCAGCGGCGGCATCAGGAAGCGGTTGTTTCGGCGCGGAATCAAAATAAGCCACGCCACCGCCGTTGGTCGCCAGCCAAAACGTGCCGTCCCGCGCTTCCAAAATATGATTGATTTGCGGATGCGGCAAACCGTCAGCCGGGTCGTAATTAACGAAGTTTTGACCGTCAAAACGGCTCAAACCGTCTTCGGTGCAAAACCACAAAAAGCCGTGCGAATCGCGCACGACGCGATTTGCCAGATTTTGCGGCAAGCCGTTTTCGGTCGTGTAAATCTTAAACGGCAGACGTTCCGCATAAATCGGTGAAAGAAAGAGCGGTAGTAAAATAAACCAAAAAAGCGACGCGGACAATGCACGAACCAAGATAACCAAAAGTTTTAGAAAGAATTTTTTCAGCATTGTTGATTAATTCCGTTTCTGATTGAGATATAAGCACATGACCAAAACTTATGAAATACTTTGCTTCCTGTTCAGAGTTCAAACTTCAGTTTGAACTCTGAACTCTTCTAAATCCCGCGTAACTTTTGTCCACCTGCTTAGTTAATTTATACCTAATCTTAGAATTTTGCCAAAATTTTTATATGTTCATAACAATTCACGATGTAGATTCGCAACCTTTCCGGTTTTTCTCACGTCTAAAAATCGGTTAAACTATTCTTCTGAACTTTCTCCCGAACATTTAATCGTTATGAAACAAGCCATCATTTTATTTGCATTTATATTATTTTCCGCCGTCGGAATGTTTGCTCAAACGCAATCGGACGCGGCTTTATCGCGGGTTACAACCCAAGATGACACCAGCCGCGACACCAGCCGCAAACTCCCGACTTTAACCGTTCAAGAACATCTCTTTCGCGCCGATGTTTATATGTCGAATCGTCATTTTCCCGAAGCGCGTGAGCATTGGCAAAAGATTTTGGACAATTATCCGACGGATGCGACGGCGATGCCGCGCACACTTTTCGGAATTGCGCGGTCGTATATGTGGGAACGGCAATATGACAAAGC
>JANOXW010000381.1:0-8332 GCA_031418635.1 Acidobacteriota bacterium | reverse complement strand
AAGGTTTCGACATTCGGGCGGCGGCGGGCGAAGCGGTGCGCTCACTCGGCGCAAAATTTCTCGAACTCGAAAACGTCAACGCCGAAGGCGAAGGCGGTTATGCTAAAGAAGTGGGCGAAGACGTGATGAATAACGCCCGCGAACTTTTGACAAACGCGGCGGCACACACCGATTGCATCATTACGACGGCGCAAGTTCCAGGCAGACGAGCTCCGGTTTTGATTACGCAAGATGCAGTTGAATCAATGAAACGCGGTTCGGTAATTGTGGATTTGGCAGGCGCAAACGGCGGCAACTGCGAACTGTCAAAAGCAGATGAAGTCGTTTCGCACGACGGAATTTTTATCTATGCGCCGACTAATTTGGCGGCGACGATTCCGGTTCACGCCAGCCAACTTTTTTCGCGCAACATTACGGCAGTTTGTAATTTGTTGGCAAAAGACGGCGCGTTAAATCTCGATTTTTCCGACGACATTATTGACGGCAGTTGCATCGTTCATCAAGGCGAAATTCGCAACGAAAGAGTTAAATCCAATTACGAATTAACAATTACGAAAGACGCAGTAAGTGAAGAATAAAAGATGATTCTGCAATGCGTAATGCGTAATTGTTAATTCGTAATTATTTATTATGACTACCGAAACTATTATCAGTTTGCTTTACGTTTTCGCACTGGCGGCGTTTTTGGGTTATTTGGTTATCTCGAAAGTTCCGCCGTTGTTGCATACACCGTTGATGTCGGCGACCAATGCGATTTCGGGCATTTCGTTAGTTGGCGCGATTGTGTTGGCAGGTTCAAATCACGACCGCGTTAGCACGATTTTAGGCATAATTGCGGTCATTTCGGCAACCATAAATGTCGTCGGCGGTTTTATGATAACCGATAGAATGCTCAGAATGTTTCAGGAAAAAACAGGCAAGAAAGGGTAAGTTCCTAATTTGGGTTGTTATAATTACAAATTATGAAGGAGCGAAGTAAAAAAGCTATTGATATACAAAAATCAATCAAACATACACTGTTTTATGACTGGGACCCAATCGGAATAAATGATTTAGCTCCCGATGATGAGTATGATTCTTATGTCGGAGGTATTTATCGGCTACTGGTTTCGGGGGCTTCCAAAAATCAAATTATCGAACATCTTCATCAGCTTGAAATTACCAAAATGGAAGTAAGTAGCGACAGGGAGAAACTCAAGGATGTCGCGGAAAAGTTGATGCAGTTAAACGTTTCTTTATGATTTAGCAACTTAAAATAAGAACAGTTTCCAAGAAGGATAAAATTTGAAAATGCAAATTCCGTATTTAATTGAAATCACCTATCTCGTCGCATCTGTTTTGTTTATTTACGGGCTAAAAGCGATGAGCCATCCGACGACGGCGCGGCGTGGGATGAATGCGGCGGGAATCGGGATGTTGGCGGCGATTGTCGGGACACTTTTGCATCAAGCCATCGTTACTTACGAATGGATAATTATCGGATTGGTGATTGGTTCGCTGATTGGCGCGGCGATGTCTGTTTGGATGCCGATGACGGCGATGCCGCAGAGAACGGCATTGTCGCACGCTTTCGGCGCACTTGCGGCAACGATTGTCGGTATCGCCGAATTTTATCAACACGCGGGCGAACTCGGTTCGTTTAAGATGACTGCTATTGGTTTCGAGGTGTTATTCGGCGGCATTACGGTAACGGGAAGTTTAATCGCGTTTGCAAAACTGCAAGGACTCGTGCGCGGCACACCCGTAACTTACACAGGTCAAAACATCGTCAACGTATCTTTGTTTATTGCGGCTTTCGCCCTTTTTGTTTATCTGATATTTTTTCCCGTCGGCATATTATTTTATGTAATGGTCGGAATGGCGTTGCTGTTCGGCGTTCTCCTTGTCATTCCGATTGGCGCAGCGGATATGCCGGTCGTGATGTCTTTGATGAATTCTTACGCCGGACTCGCTTCTGCCGCCACCGGATTTGCGCTCAACAATAAAGTTTTGATTATTGCCGGAACACTTGACGGATTTTCCGGCTTCATTCTTTCAATTTTAATGTGTCGTGCGATGAATCGTTCGATCACGAATGTTCTTTTCGGAGCATTCGGTTCGGTGGGAACGGAAGAATCACAAGTTGAAGGAACGATGCGCGAAGTTTCGCTGGACGATGTTGCCGTGCAGATGGCGTATGCGCGGCAAGTCGTCTTCGTTCCCGGTTACGGAATGGCGACGGCACAGGCGCAACACGCCTTGCGCGAACTCGCCGACACTCTCGCGCATCGCGGCGTATCGGTCAAATACGCGATTCATCCGGTGGCGGGAAGAATGCCCGGACATATGAACGTCCTGCTTGCCGAAGCCAATGTGCCGTATTCGCTGCTTTATGAATTAGAACAAGTTAATCCCGAAATGCCGACCACCGATGTCGTCGTCGTCGTCGGCGCAAACGATACGGTCAACCCCGATGCCCGCGATAACCCGAAAAGCGCGATTGCCGGAATGCCGATTATCGAAGTTGACCGCGCCACCCAAGTCATCGTTCTCAAACGCGGACAAGGCAAAGGCTTTTCCGGCATCGAAAACCCGTTATTTTTCAAACCAAATACCGCAATGCTCTACGGCGATGCCAAAGATTCTCTGTCAAAACTGACAACCGCCGTCCAACAAGCCTGAATATTAGAATAGCCACAAAAAGCCACAAAAAACGCAAAAAAATAGTTTTGTGAATTTTGTGCTTTTTTGTGGCTATTCAAAAAATCTCTTTAATGATAATGGCTATTTTCTATCAAGCGTTGCTTTCAATTTGGCGGCTAAGTCTTTGTCAATTTTGAGCAATTCTTCATATTGTTCATTGGCGGCGGACATATTTTTGTTGACGAAATAAGTCAAGCCGAGATTGTAACGCGCTTTGGCAAAACGCGGACTCAACTCTAAACATTTGTTATAGGCTTCGATGGCTTTTGTCGGCTGACCGTTATAATAATAAGCGTTTCCCAACAGATAGAAGCCGTCCAAATAATCGGGATTGTTTTTGGTGAACTCAATCAATCCGCTGACCGCTTTGGTAAAATATTTATTCGCCGTTTCTTCTTTACTCAATGACAAATAGGTAAATCCTAAATAAACATTGCTCTCGCCATCGTTAGGACTCAAGCGCAAAGCCGTGTTGCAGGAGTCTAAAGCTAACTGATATTGCTTTGTTTCATAATAGGCGCGGCACAGGTTTGTGTAGCCCATATATTGATTGGGCAAAAGTTCGACGGCTTTTTTAGAAGCGATGATAGATTCAAAATTATGGTCAGCCAAACTGTTATACCAACCTAAATCTATAAAAAGATTGCCGTCGTTGGGAAATTTCTCCAAACCTTTTTTCGTTATCGTGATAGCTTCTTCAAAACGATTTTGGTTACGGTAAATGTCCGACAGATTATGATAAAGCGGATAAATGTCGGGTTTGGCACTCATCGCTTTCAGATAAGCATTGATGGCTTCGTTGAACTTTCTGGTTTTTTGATAACCGTCGCCGACGAGAAAATAGGCTTCACCGAGATACTTCGTATTTCTCGTAACGGCTTCGAGTGCCGCCAATAATTGCTTGTCGGTTTCGCCCATTGCGGCGTAAGAAGCGGCGATGGAATAATGTGCGTCGGCATTGTTCGGATCAATCTCGACTGCTTTTTGATATGCCACCAAAGCCTGTTGATACTTGCCTTTAGCGAAGTTTAATTCGCCGACAGCCAAGTTAAATGTCAAGTTTGAGGGATCGAGTTGCAAGCCTTTTTCGACATCATTCAAAGCCGCTTCGTAATCTTTCTTTTGATAATTCAGAAACCAACGAAGTTTATAAACGTCGAGAGGTTTATAGCCGCGATCCAAAGCCGCGTTCATTTCCGTAATGGCTTGGTCAAATTCATTTAAATAATAATGTGCGTAACCTTTCCAATAATGTGTTGCTGGCTCATTCGGAACTAAAACAATGGCTTCGGCATATTTAGTTATGGCGGCGCGATAATCTTTCTTTTGGAAACTCCGGTCGCCATCGCCCATTAGCTGTTTAGCTTGTTTGATCTGTTTTTTGGTCTGTCCATTAACGACGCTGACAGAAGCCGCAAAAGCCGTCCATAATAAACAAAATGTTATAAAACTTAAAAGAATTTTTTTATTCATTTGCTCTCAATCTCCTCTCGCTACGGTAAAATTCTTGGTAAAGGCGTTTTCGGTGGCGGCGGCAGATTCGGCTTTGGTTTAGGAGTCGTTCCCTGCGGCTTTGGTTTCGGCGTTGTAGGCACCGGATTCGGTTCAATCGTTTTAGTCGGCTTAGGTGTTTCGGGTGCTTTTATAATTGGCGTATTTGCCGGGCGCACATTATTTATATTGGTATTGGTATTGATATTAGTATTGGTATTCGTATTAGTATTCAAACTATTATCGTTTGAAGAATTTGTATTTGTTATTGCTTCAAGCGTCGGTTCCGGTGTCGGCGTAACTTCAACGGTTGGTTCGGTAGTCGGTGTCGGAGTTGTTTTCTCGACAGTCGTGCCTGAGTTTTGATATAGATAAAGACCGACTCCGGCAACGCTCAACAATAAAATAAAAAGCAAACCCAAAACTCCGGCAATTACCAATGCCTTACTATTTGATTTCGACTTTGGCTGAGAAACCGGAACAGGCTTTGGCAAATCATTTTTGTCAGCCGAAGAATATTCGTTCTCTGTTTCATCCGAAGCATATTCATTCGCCGGTTCAATCGAATCAAAATTCATCGAATCCGACGGTGTATAACCCGATTCGTCAGGCGTAGTTTGATTATCCGATGTAAATGACGGGACGTTTGAAAAAGGCGAAAAACTTTCTTCTTTGGCAAAATTATCGGTTGCTGTAAAATCATTTTTTGGTTCAAATTCATTTGCTTGATAAAAATCATCTTCACGGCTAAATTCATTTTTTGCAACGGCATTGTTCGGCAACGAAAAATCCGATTCTTGGGCGGCAATTATCTCAGGCGTTGAACCGGCGAGAAAAACTTCGGTTTTAACGTCTGCTTGTTTGAGTGATAAATCGTCATATACGCCGGCATCGTGCATCGTTGCATTGAAATTCGGTTCTTCTCTTGGAACATCCCGAATAGTTGCGTTGAAGTCCGGCTGTTCCGGTGATAAATCTTTGGCTGGTGAATTATCAACCAAGGTTGCGTTGAAATCCGGCTCATCCTTAGTTTTATAAGCTGATTGAGCAGAATAATCATCAATTGACTCATCGGTTAAAGCCGTTTCAAAACGAAACTCTTCGGTTTTCTCTTGTTCTTCCGGTTGGTATTGAGTTGGATAACTAACGGGTGGTTTCGCCATTAGTTCCGTCTTTAGTTGTGATATTTGGGCATTTTCAACACCTAATCGGTCTTCGGGAACATACGCGACGGTTTTGGCGGACATCCCGTTCTGCAATTGAGCAAATGCCTCGCGCAAGGCTTTTTGCATTGTCCGGGCGTTCGGAAATCGTTTTTCTTGGCTGACTTCCATTCCTTTTAACAATATGTCCGAAACAAGCGGTGTAACTTCCGGGTTTATTTCGTTGATTGGTCTGAGTGGATCGGGTAATCCGCCTAACAAAGCATCGGCACGCGAGAGCGCGTCGGGCGGAATGACATTGGTTAAAAGTTGGTAAAATGTGGCTGACAGCGCGTAAAGATCGCTTCGCGCATCTGTTCCCGTACCGCGAACTTGTTCCATCGGCGCAAAATACGGTGTGAATCCGACGACACTGCCGGTAGTTGATAACTTAGTGTTTCCGGTGGAATTTTTCGATAATCCGAAATCGAGCAAAACGATGGAATTATCATCCGTCAATTTCAAATTTTGCGGCTTGATGTCGCGGTGAATAATCGGCGGTTCGTGTGAATGTAGATAATTGAGCGCGTCAAGCAATTGGTCAGCCCAAAACAAAACCCAACTAACCGGAAAAGGTTTTTGCGTAATTTCCAGACGTTTTGCCAAATCATCGCCCGAAATATGCTCCATTATCAAATATTGCGTTTCTTCTTCGGTAAAATGGTCGCTCACTTTTGGCAAAACGCCGTGTCTAAGCCGCGCCAAAGTTCGCGCTTCGCGCTCAAAAGCATTTCGCAACATCTCGTCATTGGAGAAAAAAGTGCGTTTCAAAGCAATCGCACTGCCCAACCGTTTGTCAACTGCCAAATAAACTTCGCCCATTCCGCCTTTACCAATCAAATTTACGACTAGATAACGGTTTTGCAATAAAGTGTTCGGTGCTAATGGTTTCATTATTTTTCGATATAAATCTTTTCCAATGCAGACGCTTCAATCATATAATTATTCAATGTAAAAATATACGAAATCAGCGCGAAAAACAAGAGAAGTTCCCGGCAGGTTTAATTGAAAATAATTGTGCAGAGAATCCAGCCTGACACAAATAAATGTTCAAATAAGATTCTAAACCTTAGATTATTGATTTGCAACCAATTTTTTATCGGGTAACATCGCGGCTTGCCCGATATGTTGCCAACAACGTCCGCCACCTTTTACGCGCCGCGAACACGGTGTCCCTTTTTTAGTCGGTGCGCCGCAAAAATACACGGTTTCTTGCGGTTGCTCCGGTGAACTTAAAACCGTCGCCGGTTTCGGCGTTAAATTTTGTTGCGTTGTAGGCGGTTGTTGGTTGCCTACCGATTTTGGCGGTAAAGGTTGAGAATTCGTATTTGATAACTTTACCGTTTCTTTATTTACATTTTGCGAACTGCTAATAAGCTGATTCGGAGTAACATTCAAAGGCTTTGACGGACGCATCCAAAAACTACCAAAACCGAACATTGCCAAAAAGATTCCGCCAATTAAAGCAACGCGCGGCAACCAATCATATATTCCCAATTCCGTTCCGCACAGTTCGCAAAAACGTCGGCTGACGCTAAAGTTCCAATTGACGCGCTCGATTTTATCCCCGCACTGACAGCAAAACTTCGGTTTATAAGGCATAATTTTTCTCTTTCAAAAAAACGGGGGATTCAACCAAAATCTGAGAGCGCAAAATCTGTTATTTTCATCCAATTTACGCTTTGAGGAAATTATAAACTATAAATCAATAAATGTTAAGATAATTTTGCAACCAATCCGAATGCAACCGCGTTTTGTCTTTAAGCGTCTGATTGATTTACATTCTATTATGCGATTTCAAAAAGCTATATTTTTCGCCATATTGTTATTTTGCAGTTTTTTGACTGTTTTTGCTCAAGGTGATGATGAGATTATCAAGGTTGATTCTTCGATTGTGCGACTCAACGTCGGTGTCGCTGACCGGCAAGGACGACCAATCACGAGTTTGAATCGTGAAAATTTTACGCTTTACGAAGACGGCGTAAAGCAGGACATTTCACGCTTTGAACCGACTGTCGCGCCTTTCAGCGTCGTGATGTTGCTCGATATGAGTGGTTCGACGCTCGGTTTTCGTGAGGTTATTCGCCAATCGGCTTCGCGTTTTATTGATGCCCTTGCATCGGATGACCGCGTTGCCGTCGTTGAATTTTACGATAAAATAAACTTGCGTAACGATTTTACGAATGACCGCCGGACAATCATAAATTCTATCAATGTTGCCAATGGACGCGGAAAAACGCAACTTTATAAAGCCTTAGATTTTGCGCTTGCAAAACTTGCGAAAGAAGGAAAACGACGTAAAGCAATTATCGTTTTGACTGACGGAGTTGATTCGGTAGTGCGTGATATTGACCGCGATTTTTTGGGGAAATTCAAGGAAAGTGAAATCCCGACTGCTCTCAAACCGGAAAATAGCAATGAACTAAATCGAGTTTTGAACAGCGCAGATGCACAGGGCGTTACGGTTTATCCGCTTGCCTTGCCGACCGGCGATCCGTACAAACTTGCCGATCCGACACCGATGCAAGTTGCACTTTTTTCAGCCGCGCGAACTCGCCTGCAAGTTTTAGCTGACCGCACCGGCGGCACCTTTAACGCCATCAATCGTCTCGAAGAAATGGGCAAACTTTACGCTGGTGTCGCGGCTGATCTTCGTGCGCTTTACACCGTCGAATATCAGCCGACAAACATAAAGCGCGACGGCAAATGGCGCGAAATAAAAATTGAAGTTACTAATCCCGAACTGATTTCAAAAACCAGACAAGGATATTTTGCCAAGTAAAATAGCGACTGTAATACGGCTCTTGCAAAGTCGCTGAAAAAAAATGAGAGTCTTTTGGAAAACGCAAATATCACTTAAGCACCTAAGCAAAAGTAATACGATATAATGAACCAATTTGTGAAAGAACTTGAGTCAGTTCTTGGCACAAGTTCTTGTAAGAACTGTATGCGTCCCA
>JANOXW010000380.1:0-18849 GCA_031418635.1 Acidobacteriota bacterium | reverse complement strand
CTTTCGTGATTCCGCGTGCTGAATCTTTTTTTAGATGTTCGGCGCGGTCATCATAAAATAAGGAGCAAAAGCATAATGCACAAGGACGACCGTTCTTATTCTTTTTTATTAACACATAAGACTAAAACACATATTTATATTCGCCGGTTTGAGATTTCCAAAAAAATTCTTCATTCCGGCATCGCAAGTTTAATTTTAACATTTGGTATCATTTCATTAGGCATTGTCGGATTTATTAAAACTCCGACCTTTGCCAAATCCGAAACGAACATTCCAATCGAAGCAACATTAGCTACTAAATCAACCCAAGATACTTCCACATCCGAAAGCAAATCAATCAATTATGACCGTCCGGCTTCTTCCGAAGATGTCATCATAAATAGCGGCGGACCGGCAGTGCCGTTTCAATTGACGTTAGTTGAAGACGAAGACGAAGAAAAGACGATGGAAAAGCAGATTCGGCTGATTGAAACGACCAGCAATCCGACATTTCTGCCGACAATGTGGGCGCATTTGGGCAAAATCAACAATGAATTCGGTTTCCGTCGCAATCCGTTTGGCGGACGTTCTTACGAATTTCACGCCGGAATGGACATTGGCGGTGAAAGAGGTGATTTAGTGATTTCACCTGCTAACGGTGTCGTTATAAATGCCGATTGGCAGGGCGGTTACGGCAATATGATCGAAATTGACCACGGCAACGGTCTGACTACGCGCTACGGACATCTTTCGCGTATCGGCGTAAGTATCGGCGATACGATTCAGCGCGGACAAGCCATCGGACTTATCGGTTCGACGGGACGTTCAACCGGACCGCATCTGCATTACGAACTACGCCTGAACGATAAACCAATCAATCCGCGTCGTTTTCTACCGCCCGAACCGCCGGAGATGAGAGCATTAAATGCTGAATAATTTAGCAAAACAAAGTGAGCTATCGGCTCACTTTTTCTTTTGGCAAATTAACTTATCTATCAACCAAAAACAGTTTTTGCGGCGGTTCTGGAAATTCTATATCCAAATAAATTTCCGAAAGTAAAATTTCCGTTTCAAAAGTTTGCAAAAACAATTTTCCGTCTAAACCGGTTGCTTCGCGCTGAATCCATTCGGTTTCGTTTTGTTTGATATATTGCGTGATAAAAGGGCGATTTGCCGCAATCAACAGATACTCGGTAAAACTCGGAATTGATTTGTAATAACTGAATTTATCGCCGCGGTCAAAGGCTTCGGTTGAAGGCGAAAGGACTTCGATAAGCATCTGCGGATTCGTCAAAACTTCTAATCCGTCCATCATTTCATAAATCCCTTCGCCGCAATATACCGATAAATCAGGATAGCGATACGGCTTATAAGTAGGAACTTTTACTTTTAAGTTCGAGCCGAAAACGGAACAACTGCGACTAAGAATCGTTCGCAAATGAAAAATCAAATTTGAAACAATTCTCTCGTGAGGCGGACTCGCGCCCGCCATTGACCAGATATTTCCGTCCCAATATTCAAACTTTTCTTCCGAATCGCGTTCGATTTCAAAATATTCTTTCAAAGTATATTTGTGTTTTGGTAAAGCGGTCATAAATTTTCCCTCAAAAGAATTTTGCTTCTTTTGCCGTTTGCCGTCAACTATGGCAAAATAAACTCTTTTATCAAATACAATTAAGAGAGGATTAAAAATGGCTGGACGTAATAAAATTACAGTAGTTGGTGCGGGAAATGTCGGCGCGACTGCCGCGCATTGGATTGCCGCGAAAGAATTGGCGGATGTGGTCTTGGTTGATATTGTCGAAGGAACTCCGCAAGGAAAATCGCTTGATTTGGCGCAAGCCGCGCCGATTGACGGGTTTGATGTCAAACTTGTCGGCGCGAATTCTTACGAGAAAACAAAAGATTCGGATGTTGTGATTATCACGGCTGGACTTCCGCGCAAACCCGGAATGAGCCGCGATGATTTGCTGAAAACCAATTCGGACATCGTTGGAAAAGTAACCGAAGAAGTTGCTAAACATTCGCCCGACGCTTTTCTCATTATCGTTTCAAATCCACTTGACGCAATGGCGCAAGTCGCCTTTAAGCGTTCGGGTTTCCCCAAAAATCGCGTAATGGGAATGGCGGGCGTTTTAGATTCGGCGCGGATGCGTTGCTTTTTGGCGGAAGCATTAAATGTTTCGGTGGAAAATGTAACGGCTTTCGTGCTTGGCGGACACGGCGATACGATGGTGCCGTTGCCGCGTTATTCGACCTGCGCGGGAATTCCGATAACCGAACTTTTGCCAAAGGAACAAATTGACGAAATCATCAAACGGACAGCAAACGGCGGCGCGGAAATCGTTGGATTGTTAAAAACAGGTTCGGCTTATTACGCGCCGAGTTTAGGCGCAGTCGAAATGGCGGAAGCGATTTTGAAGGATAAGAAGAAAATTCTGCCGTGCGCCGTTTATCTCGAAGGCGAATACGGCATTAACAATTTGTTTGTCGGTGTTCCGTGCAAGTTGGGTAAAAACGGTGTCGAACAAATCATCGAAATTTCTCTGACAACGGATGAACGCGCTGCACTACAGAAAAGTGCCGCCGCCGTTCAAGAACTCATTGATGTTCTCGGCATATAGAAAGTTCAATTATCAAATTATTGAGGGAAAGTTGTAAAAAACTTTCCCTTTTTCAATTTTCGTTCAAATTGACCGAAATTTTCACTCAATTTGCCTTATGTTTCTTACCACACTATCTCTTTAAGAAAGTTAAGTCTAATTATTTTCGTGTTTATGTAATGGCACATACATTGCTAACAACATTGTGTCTGCATTGTCCGAAAATACAGGTTTTTGACGAGAAAACGAAAATGAATAAATTTAACACGAAAGAATTAACTAATAAACTTAAACAATTTGGCACTAGCTTTTTGCTTTTTGCTTTTTGTTTGCAAATATTTTCTTTTGCAGTAACGGCGCAATTTTTGAAAGACCGAAATATAGAGAAAAAAGCCGATGAAAAGATTTTCGAGAACCTTGACAATCAAACTGCATCGAGCAAAATCGCGCCTGATTTGCAGGAAAACGTGAACGATTTATTTTATGGTTTCCAAGCTGATGAAATGCAAAAGGTTATCATTCAAATGAAACCGGCGACGGAAATCAATAATTTGTGGGGCGATGAGGTTAGCCAAGACGCGAAGGCACAAATGTTTGCCGAAGAAGTTCGGGTGAACAAATCGCGTGCTTTGTCGGTTAAGTCAAAATTGCAAGGCTTGAATGGACAGTTCAAAAAATCATTTAGCAATCTCGGACTTGTCAGCGCGGAATTGCCGCTTTCAAAGATTCGTGAACTGATGGAGGACGAAAATGTCGCGTATATTTCGCCCGACCGTCAAACCGAATCTAATGGACATATTGAAACAACGACCGGCGCATCTTTGGTGCGGGCATTGATTGCCAACACGACCATCGGCGGCAACGGCATCGGCATTGCTATTCTCGATAGCGGAATTGAAGCCAATCACGCCGATTTTAAACCCCTGATTACTTCGAGAGTTGTCTATAATAAATCGTTTCTGACGGGCAATACCGACACATCGGATAAATACGGACACGGCACGCACGTCGCCGGACTTGCGTCGGGCAACGATATTTTCAGCAACAACTATTCGGGCTACTATAACGGCACCGCACCGAGCGCAAGTCTGTTAAATTTGCGTGTTTTAGACAACACCGGCAAAGGCGCGGCGAGCAACGTCATTGCGGCAATTGATTGGGCGATTGCCAACAAAACGACTTATAACATTCGCGTTCTTAATATGAGTCTCGGCACCGGACCGAGAGATTCTTATACCAATGATCCGTTGTGTCAAGCGGCGCGACGGGCGTTTAATGCGGGAATCGTGGTCGTCGCTTCCGCCGGCAATTACGGCAAAGATGCTAACGGCACTTCGATTTACGGCGGCATCGGTTCGCCCGCCATCGAGCCTTCGGTTATCACCGTTGGCGCAGTAAATACATACGGCACAGATATACGTTCCGACGACACGATTGCAACTTACAGTTCACGCGGTCCGACACGCGGCTACAAAACATTAACCAACGGCGCGAGAAAATATGACAATCTTATCAAACCCGATTTGGTTGCGCCCGGAAATAAACTGATTGCGCCCGAATCTTTAGGAACGGGTATCGCAGATCCGTTGTCGGGTTGGATTTATTACAAAAACAAATTGGTAACCGATTATCCTTCGCTTCAAGTTACGCAGTATGTTAATGCGGGTGCGGGCGTGAATTTAAAGGGTTATCAGTATTGTAGCGGAACATCAATGGCGGCTCCAGTCGTTTCGGGCGCAGTCGCGCTGATGTTGCAAATCCGTCCGAATTTGACACCAAGCCTTGTCAAAGCAATTTTGATGTATTCGGCGCAACCTTTGAAAAATTACAACACGCTCGAACAAGGTGCAGGCGAATTGAATGTTGACGGCGCAGCCAGAATTGCGAATTTAGTCAAGACCACGCTTCCGACAAGCAACGGTTCGGCTTTGCTTTCCGCTAGTTTGCCAACTTCGCAAACCAGCACAATTGCCGGACAAACCGTAACGTGGGGCAAAGGCGTAATCACCAACTTCGGCTTTCTCTATGGCGACGACCTGATGAACAAATGGCAAGGAATGTATTCAAGCGGCGTATTGATTTCCGACGGAACGCCTTTTGTGAGTGGTAATCTGACAAAATCTACAACCTTGTCTTCGGGAACTTTGAATCTGTATCAAGGCGCAATCAAAATCAATAGCAACGGCGTATTGATTTCCGACGGAACTTCTTATATGAGTTCTAACGCAATGGGCGGCAGTCCGACTCCATTTGTCAACGGGCAAGGCGTTCTCATCAGCGATGGCGTTCTCATCAGTGATGGCGTTCTCATCAGTGATGGCGTTCTCATCAGTGATGGAAACGCAAACGCGCTCGCTACTTGGTTGGGCGACAATACCGCAAGTATGTTGCCTGTGCCGTAAAAATTTGGATAATCAATTTTCACCAAAAGCAAAGGTCAGGCTGAAATGCTTGACCTTTTTTTGTTGGCAAACAGTCGGTCAAAATGATTGATGGATTGAAATATAATTCACGCAAATTGAACGGATCAATTTTTCTGTAATTCTGTCCTTAACTAAGGTAAATATCTGTATTTATTGACTTTTCCTACATATTGACGATATGGCACGAGCGTTGCTATATCTTATTCCAATCTGCCTGTTGGCAGTTTTTCGACAAAGTTTGATTGAAGATACCGAAATGATGAATAAACTTAACCTAAAACAATTTTTCGCCACGATGTTTCTTTTTGCACTTTGCTTTCAAATGCTTGGCTTTAACGTCAAAGCGCAAACATTTAAAGGCGAAAAGCCGAACGATGTTTCTGAAGCAAAAGCGGATGAACAAACAGATTTAACGCCAAAAAGCAAAATCGCGCCTGATTTGGAAGAAAAATCGAATGCTTTGTTTTACGGCTTAAAAAGCGACGAAATGCAAAAAGTTATCATTCAATTAAAATCCGACACGCCGCTCAACGAAATGTTCGGTAACAATTTGAGCCAAACAGAGCGCGAAACGATGCTTGCCGCAGAAGTCCGCGCCAACAATGATAAAAAAGGTCGGTTAATGACGGATTTGGCAGTAACCGGCGGCAGAATGAAAAAATCGTTTAACAATCTCGGCTTAGTCAGCGCGGAATTACCGCTTTCAAAAATCCGTGAATTGAGCCAAAGTGCCAATGTCGCCTACATCTCGCCCGACAGCGCAATTCAATCATTCGGGCATATTGCCGACACAACCGGCTGGAATAACACGGGTATTAAAGATTACGGCGACAGCAACCCAGCCACTTGGCTGACGGGAACTGTCGGGCATATTGTCGTGATTGACAGTGGCATTGACAGTTCACACAGCTTGATGCGCTGGATGGATACCGGCGGACAGGGAAAAGTTAAATACAATAGAGATTTTACCGGAGAAGGCATCACAGGCGATCCTTACGGACACGGTTCGCACGTCGCTTCGATGTTTGGCGGCGATTGGGTTCTCAATAGTGCTGCCTACGAAGGTGTTGCCGATGGCGCAAGCATTATCAATCTGCGCGTTTTGAACAGCACCGGTTCGGGTTCGGTCAGCAATCTGATTGCCGCACTTGATTGGACGGTTGCTAACAAATCGGCGTGGAGCATTCGCGTTATCAATATGAGTTTGGGAACGCCGGCACGAGATAGTTATGTTAATGACCCGTTGTGTCTTGCCGCCCGTCGTGCGGTCAACGCCGGCATCGTGGTTGTTGCTTCTGCCGGCAATTACG
The DNA here is from genome assembly GCA_031418635.1 of Acidobacteriota bacterium. Taxonomy (GTDB): domain Bacteria; phylum Acidobacteriota; class Blastocatellia; order Pyrinomonadales; family Pyrinomonadaceae. The sequence continues at coordinate 12,534 of JANOXW010000380.1, read as the reverse complement.
GCAAAGATATGCTTGGCAACAAACTTTACGGCACCATCGGTTCGCCCGGTATCGAACCGTCGGTAATTACCGTCGGCGCGGCAAATACTTACGGAACTACTTCGCGTTCCGACGATACGGTTGCTTCGTTTAGTTCACGCGGTCCGACACGCGGTTACGTTACATTGAGCAACGGCGCGAGAAAATACGATAATCTTATCAAACCGGACATCGTTGCACCGGGCAACAAATTGATTGGCACACGCGCCTATTACAACGGCACGGAAAATTTCTTGTCGAGAACTTATACGACTTTGAGAACAGGTAGTAGTAGCATTACAACAGACCAAGTGATGTATCTTTCGGGAACTTCGATGTCAGCTCCGATTGTTTCGGGCGCGGCGATGTTGTTGGTCGAAACCAATCCGAATCTGACACCGAATTTAATCAAAGCGATTTTGATGTATTCGGCACAGCCTTTGCCAAACGCCAGTTCGGTGGAACAAGGCGCAGGCGAATTGAATATTGACGGCGCGGTGCGAATTGCCAGATTGGTCAAAGCGACGATGCCGACGAGCAACGGTAATGCTTTGCTCAGTAGTGCGTTGCCATCATCGCAAACCAGCATCATCGGTGGACAAACTGTTTATTGGGGCAAAGGCATTATCACCAATCACGGTTTTCTTTACGGCGATGACTTGATGAAAAAATGGCAAGGAATGTATGCCAATGGCGTTTTAATTAGCGACGGAACACCTTTTTCGGGAAGCAGTATGACCAAATCAACGACCAAAACTTCCGGCACTTTGAATCTTTATCAAGGCGCAATCACAAACAACGGCGTGTTGATTTCCGACGGAACGCTTTATATGAGTGCCAACGCGATGGGCGGCAGTCCGACACCGTTTGTCAACGGACAAGGCGTTCTCATTAGCGACGGCGTTCTCATCAGCGACGGCGTATTGATTTCCGACGGTGTGCTAATCAGCGATGGAATTGCTTTTTCGACACAAGCACTTTTCGGCGACAACACTACTTCTATGATGCCCGCGCCCTAAAAAATCAGACGCTTTTTTTCTCCTCCGATTAAGGTCAGACTTTTCAGTCTGACCTTTTTTTGTTTGAACGTATCGGTCAAATTGAATCAATCAATCCTTCAAATTGATTTAAAGGCAATCTTACAAACATCTTACATATTTACTAAGTCTAGTTATTTGTTAGTTTAGCTGTATGGCACAATCGTTGCCAAAGAGGAAGTGGCAACTCGTGTGTTGTCCGATATTTTAGAATAACTTTTCTGTAATGAGCAGAAGCTAAAAATTATGAAACCCAACAAACAAACATCTTCTTTTTTGACCAAAACGCTTAGTGCTGTTTTGATATATTCGTTTATCTTGACGAATATGTTTGCGATTCAGGTTTTCGCTAATCAGACCAATCAGAATGTGGAAGTATCCACATCATTGAAAAAATATACGACGGATTTGACCGAACTTGCACGACAAAACAGATTGCGTGTAAATCCAAATTTTGAAAACGAAACCAATCGGTTAATCAAAGTACTGGCAAACGGCGGTCTTCGTCAGCCGGTTATTTTGGATGAAAAAGGCGAAAATGAAGAACTCGTTGTCGAGCAACTTGCCACGAAAATAGCGACAGGCGATGTGCCGGCAAATTTGCGCGGCAAACGTCTGCTCAAACTCGAAATTGCCGCGCTTTTTTCAAATGCTAAAAATGAAGCGGAAATTTCGCAGATTATCAAAAGTATTTTCAACGAACTGACTGCTACAAAAGGCGAAGTCGTTTTGTTTGTTGACGAATTAACTAATTTTGTCGGTAGTTCAGCAATAAATGATGCTTTGACCAACGCAATTTTGCAAGGAAAGGTGCATATCATCGGTGGCAGCTCAAAAGTTGCTTACAGTGAAAAAGTTGAAAACGTAGCGGAAGTTTCCGCCCTTTTTGAAACATTGAATATTGGCGCAACGCTCAACAATTTCACGAAAAATACTACTAAAAAAGCCGATGATGAAGATTTTCGCGGCGACAATGTAGCTTCGGATTTGCGCCAACTGATGTCGGAAGACACGACCGGCAAAAAGCGTGTGGACGTAATCATTCAAGCCAAAGACGCTGATAATGCGATTTTGCGGACAATTATGGCGGAAAATCGGGTGCGATTGACTGATCGCATCGGCAACAGCGATACGTTGGTTGTCAATCTGCCGTTGAGCGCGGTGAGCGAACTTTCCCAAAGCGGTTTGATAAATTATATGTCGCCGAACCGTGATATTCGAATGTCCGGTCACGTCGAAGATGCGACGGGAGCTACTTTAACCCGTTCACAGCCGGCAACGACGGGACGCGCCGCTTATACTTTGGACGGAAGCGGCATCGGTGTTGCCATCGTTGATTCGGGTATTTATGCTGCCCACAACGGCTTCAAAAACGGCACGACTTCGCGCATTGTGGCGAATGTCAATTTTACCAATGCCAATCTCAGCGATACGGCTGACACTTACGGACACGGAACGCACGTTGCCGGTCTTGCCGTCGGCAACGCAAGCGTTAGCAGTAACGCTTACAAAGGCGTAGCATCAAACGCCAATATCATCAGTGTTAAGGTTTTGGACGGACAAGGTATCGGACAAACTGCTTGGCTTTTGAACGGTTTGAATTGGATTTTAACCAACAAAACGACCTATAACATCCGCGTTGTCAATTTAAGTTTGGGCGGCATCGCCGTTGACACTTATACAAACGACCCGGTTTGCCGCAAAGTCAAGGAATTAACCGACAGCGGTATTGTTGTCATCGCGGCATCGGGAAATCTCGGCAAAGATAGTAATACTGTTAAAGCCTATGGACGAGTTCATTCACCCGGCAACAGTCCATATGCAATAACCGTTGGTGCCAGCAATACGGTCGGCACAGTTTCGAGAAACGACGATTCGGTTACTTCTTACAGTTCGCGTGGTCCGACACGCTCATTTTATACCGACGCGCAAAATGTCCGGCACTTTGACAATCTTGTCAAACCTGACATCGTTGCGCCCGGCAACCGGCTCGTTTCCAACCGCGCCGCTAATAACTTGATGGTAACGCAAAATCCGGCTTTGGTTGACGTAAATCTAAGTTTGCTTCTCCCGTCAGACGGAATGATGTATATGAGTGGAACTTCGATGTCGTCGCCGGTTGTTGCCGGAGCCGCCGCTTTGTTGTTGCAAGTCAATCCTAATTTGACACCGAATATGGTCAAAATGATTTTGCAATACTCGGCGCAACCGATTCCGGGAGCAAATATGCTGGAACAAGGCGCGGGACAATTAAACATCGAAGGCGCGGTCAGATTAGCCAAATCATTCAATCCGTCAATGAATTTCCAAACTGCAACCAATGGAACAAGCATTGTTCCGACCGGCTGGGTTGCTCCGACTCCGACTTCTTCGATTGGTGGCACTAACGTAGCTTGGTCTCAAATGATAACGACCAATTACGCTTTCATCACCGGACAGAGTTTAATCTCGAAATATCAAGGCGTATATGCTTTGGGAAACAATTTTGATGACGGTGTGATTTCAACCTCCGGGGTGCTTTCCCTAAATTCGACAAAATATTCAACAGGCATGTCAATTACATCAAACATTATGACAAGCAACGGTGGCACATTAGGCGATGGAACGGTTTATGCCGCTTCTGGTGTGTTGATAAGCGATGGAGTGTTGGTGAGCGATGGGGTATTGATAAGCGACGGCGTATTGATAAGCGATGGCGTATTAGTCAGCGATGGTCTTTTGGCAAATTCTGTTGCTGGTGGCGATGATACTCCGGCGATGTACTAGAAATTTTGAGAAAAATTGTAAATTGTAAAAGGAGAAAATACTATGAAAACACAAGTAACAAAAATCATAGCTAACAATAAAGATGTCTCCCGGCAACCGATTCTCAAAATCGCCCCGGAGATGAATCGCCTACAACTGTTGACGGAAGCAAACGAAGCTGAAGTTTTGGGTTTTCTCAATCTACGCCCCGTGCATACGGTTGTGATGATGAGTTTTATTCAAGACAACGGACTTGAAAGTCTGGACAATCGCGGCAAGTTTTTCGGTTATCGAAATACCGCCGGAATGCTCGAAGGTGTTGCGCTTATCGGACATACGACGCTGATTGAATCGCGTTCAGCCGATTCGCTTCACGCCTTTGCCCTTTGCGCTCGTCAATCAGAAACGCCGATTCATATTATGATGTCGGACGGCAAAACAACTGAAACTTTTTGGAATTATTATGCTGATTTTAATCAAAAACCGCGTTTGGTTTGCACTGAATTGCTATTTGAACTTAGTTTTCCGTTTCTCGTTCAGGAATGTGAATGGGATATTCGGCTTGCCGAAAAGGATGAACTCGCTCCAATTGCCGAAGCACATGCCGAAGTCGCTTTTATCGAAAGTGGCGTTGACCCGTTGCTCAAAGACCGCGAAGGTTTTCTCAAACGGACGTTGAGAAGGATTGAGAAGGAACGCACCTTCGTGGTCTTTGAAAACGGGAAACTTCTTTTCAAAGCGGACATTGCGGCGGAAACAAGCGATGTCTATTATTTGGAAGGAATTTATGTCGCACCCGAAATGCGCGGCAAAAACGTCGGAGCAAGTTGTTTGGCGAAATTGAGTTTGGAGTTATTAAATCATAAAGAGCATATTTGTCTGCTGACAAATGTTGATTTCAACAATGCCCACCGCAGTTTTGAAAAAGCCGGTTATAAAAATACGGATTGCTGTACAACGATTTTTGTTTAATTGAAAATAGGGCGCAAACATATTATCGGGCAAACCGATAATATGTTTGCGCTCAAAAAAAACTAATAGACAAATCGTTCTTTGATAAGGCATAATAAAGAAGGCTTTAATAAGTCTTCTTTTTCTTTTGTGATAGTTACAAACTTCTAATCCCTAAAATAAAACTGAATCCACTTCCACTCATCTAGTATCTAGTTAGCTGTTCTCTGTTTATGAACACACAATCAAGAACCAAAAATTATATGTTTCTTATCCTCGCCGTAGGATTTGTGTGTTTAGGGATCGCTTTTTTTAATTTTCCTTTTGAAAAACTCGATGTCAAATTTCTCATACTTTTTCTCTTTACAATCGGCTTAGGCTCACGCATTACCATTCAGATTCCACGCTTCAAATCGCACATTGCCGTTTCAGATACGTTTATATTTTTTGCCCTGCTGATGTATGGTGGTGAATTTGCTATTGTTTTGGCGGCAGTTGAGGCATTTTTCTCGTCGTGGCGTTTCTGCAATAAAAAAATCACCGTCTTTTTTAATGTGGCGGCAATGGCGCTTTCAACGACTTTGGTTGTTTTAGTCCTACAAGTATTCGGTCTTTACACTAAAAGCCAATTTCACGGACAAGGCGAAGATTTAGATAATTTTATTGTCGCCCTGTCAGTAATGGCATTGACTCAGTTTATTTCCAACACGACGTTTGCCTCGATTTACGGTGCGCTAAAAAGCGAAAAACCGCTTTGGGAAACTTGGAAAACCAAATATGCCTGGATATTTATCACCTATCTGGTGGGCGCGTCAGGCGCAGGCGTTCTTATAAAATTAGCCGATTCCATTGGTTTTGAAGTTGTTATAGCAACATTTCCGATAATTTTCTTTGTCTATTTGACCTATCGAATGTATTTGAAAAATGTGGAAATGGTAACGGCACAAGCCGAACAAGCCGAACAGCACGCCCATGTTTTAGAATCACAATCGCTTGCCTTACGCGAATCGGAAGAACGCTTTCGGAGTGCCTTTAACTATGCGCCAATCGGAATTGCTTTAGTTTCACCATCCGGTAATTGGCTGAAGGTCAATCACGCGCTATGCGAAATTCTCGGTTATTCGGAGGAAGAATTTCTTTCCTCAAATTTCCAGTCAATGCTTTTTTACGATGATGTCAGAATTACGTTGGCAAAAATTCACGACTTGCTTGCCGGAAAATTTCTGACCTGTCAAATGGAACAGCGGTATTTGCACAAAGACCAAAAAACCGTGTGGGCTTCGTGGAGTGTTTCCGCTGCTATCCACGCAAAAAGTGAACAGCCGAATTTGATTTTTCAGATTCAGGACATCACCAACAAAAAATTGGTGGAAGACCAACTTCAATATGAAGCCAAACACGATGCTTTGACTGATTTGCCAAATCGCTCATTTTTTATGTCGCGGCTTGAACAAGCTTTGGCTGAGACGAGAGAAAATCCGCATTATCAAATCAGCATTTTATTTATTGACCTTGACCGTTTCAAAATTGTCAACGATAGTTTAGGGCATCTTATCGGCGATCAATTGTTGATTGGCATTGCTGATAGATTGCGCCAATGTTTACGTCCTGACGACATCGTAGCGCGGCTCGGCGGCGATGAATTTACTATATTGGTTCAAGGCGAATACGAACGGAAAGAGGTTATTAGAATCGCGGAACGCTTACAGGCAAAATTTGCACTGCCGTTTGATTTAAGCGGACACGAAATTTACAGTTCGGCAAGCATCGGCATTCTTCATCGTTCGGAAAAACATCTCACGTCCGAAGATATGATGCGCGACGCAGACACGGCAATGTATCAGGCAAAACGCGCCGGAAAAGCCCGCCACGAAGTTTTTGACCAAGATATGCACGAATCGGTCAAAGCGAGCTTGCAACTTGAAACAGATTTACGGCGAGCGATAGAGCGCGAAGAATTAACCGTTCATTACCAACCGATTTGCTCTTTGATTACAGGGAAAATTGAAGGTTTTGAAGCACTTGCACGTTGGTATCATAAAGAACTCGGATTATTAACACCCGATAAATTTATTCCGTTGGCGGAAGAAGTTGGACTGATTGATACGCTTGGCGATCAAATCCTTCGCAAAGCGTGTGTGCAAATGCGGTTTCTCAGGGAAAAATCTTTTCCCGATTCACCTATTTTTCTTAGTGTTAATCTTTCTTGCAAACAATTTGCTCAACTGAATCTCGTACAAAAAATCAAGCAAACCTTGGTTGAAACTGATTTTCCGCCACATCTGCTCAAACTCGAAATCACCGAATCAGTCTTTTTTGAACACAAAGAAAAAGCAGTAGAAATGCTTCATCAATTGTGTGAAGTCGGCATTGAAATAAACATTGACGATTTTGGAACAGGCTATTCAAATTTGAGTTACTTGATGCAACTGCCGATTTCCACACTAAAAATTGATCGTTCTTTTATCTCGCCAATCAATGAGAAAGGAGAAAGTCTTGAAATCATTGAAATAATCATTATGCTGGCGCGAAACTTGAGAATGAAGGTAATTGCCGAAGGCGTTGAAACTGAAACTCAACTCAATCTACTCAAAAGACTCAATTGCGAAGCCGCGCAAGGCTATTTCTTTTCCGCCCCAATGAAATTTGAAGACGTGCAAAAATTTCTTGATAAATTTAACGCCACCGAACCAACTTTACCCGCTAAATTTGAAGGTGTCGAACTTCTTTCTACGATTCAATAGGTTCAAGGTTTTTGGTTTAAGATTTTAACCTTAAACCTTGAACCTGCTTAACCAACGAGTTTTTTCCGCACCGTTTGTTTATCAATTCTTTCGCGGTTGACGGCAAATCCGATGCCGGCTTTTTCGGATGCGACGATTGTGCCGTTTTTCGTAACTTCGACTTCGGGTTCGATAATATCTTCGTGCCAATAGCGTTTCGAGGCGGAAACGTCGCCCGGCAAAGTGAAACCGGCAAGCGTTGCCATCGCAATATTATGAGCGCGTCCGATTCCCGCTTCCAACATTCCGCCGCACCAAATCGGGATTTCGCGTTTTTGGCAATAATTTGAAATACGTTTTGCCTGTTTATGTCCGCCGACTCGTCCGAGTTTGACGTTGATAATTTGACACGCGCCGATTTTGATGGCTTTTCGCGCATCGGGCAACGAGTGAATTGATTCATCAAGACAAACGGGCGTTTCAATTTCCTTCTGCAATTTCGCGTGGTCAAACATATCGTCGTGCGCCAACGGCTGTTCAAACATCATCAAATCAAAAGCATCCATTTGCTTAAAAAGTTCGATGTCATTCAACGAATAAGCCGAATTTGCGTCGCCCATCAAAAGAATATCGCCAAACTTTTCGCGCACTTTTTTTATCACGTCAAAATCCCAATGTGGCGCGATTTTTACCTTAATTCGTTTGTAACCCGCGTCGAGTTCGGTTTGGATTTTTGAGAATAATTCCTCAATCGAATCCTGAATTCCAATCGAAACTCCGCAAGCGATTTCCCGATTGACACCGCCCAAATGTCGCCACAACGGAACATTTAATTTCTTCGCTTCCAAATCCCAAATCGCCGTTTCAATCGCCGCTTTTGCCATCCGATTGCCGCGCACTTTTTTCATCAAACCCCAAACTTGCGAAGCCGTTTCGATGTCTTTGCCTAAAACCATCGGCGCGAGAATTTCCCGTAAAACCGCCCAACAACTTTCTGTCCATTCTTCGCAATACGAAGGCGTTTCGCCCGCCGTGCATTCGCCCCAACCTTCTGCTCCCGTTTCGTCTAAAACTCTAGTTAAAATAATTCTTCGCTTGTAGGTTCTCCCAAAACTCGTCTCAAAAAAATGGACAAGCGGTAAATTTATTTCGATGAGTTCAATTGATTTGATTTTCATTAAGAAAGATTTTAGCCACGAATCACACAAATTGCACAAATAAAAATAAGATTTCTTCATTGGTGCAATTTGTGTGATTCGTGGCTGAAAAAAACTATTCGGTGGAAACTTCTACTTCTTCATTGAGCGCGGCGTGAAGCGTGTGCCAACTCAAAGACGCACATTTGACACGCGCCGGAAATTCCAAAACCCCTGCGAAAATTTTGAGTTTTCCGAGATGGTTTTCGTCTTCTTCAGCGTTGAGTTCTCCCGTAACCATTTTGTGAAATTCGTCAAACAAAACGTCGGCTTCTTCTTTTGATTTGCCCTTGACAACCTGCGTCATCATACTCGCCGAAGCCTTTGAAATCGCACAACCTGAACCTTTGAAAGCGACATCTTTAACGCAATTATTTTCCATCTCAACATAAACCCTGAGCGCGTCGCCGCACAACGGATTATTGCCGTCTGCGGTCTGCGTCGCCGTTTCAATCTCGCGGAAATTTCGCGGATTTTTATTGTGGTCTAAAATAACTTCCTGATATAACTCGTTTAATTCTGACATATTTCAATTTTGGATTTAGATTTCGGATTTTGGATTGCCGCTAAATTCTATCGCCAATCGGCGCGGTGAAAATTTCATCCTCGGTGTTTCCGGTGTTTTTCACGTTTTTCGGCTCAAATAATAAAACCTCTACTTCTTCATCGGCAATCGGACGATGCTCAACGCCGTGTGGCACAATGACAAATTCGCCTTCCGATAATTCAACTATTTTATCACGAAACTCGATGCGGAAGTTTCCCTTCAAAGCAAGAAACATTTCATCTTCGTTTTCGTGATGATGCCACGGAAATGCGCCTTGAAATTTGACGAGTTTGACTTCTTGATCGTTCAATTCACCGACAACTTTCGGTCGCCAATATTCATTTATTAACGCTAATTTTTCGGCTAGATTAACTTTTTTCATACATTACAAAATTCCGAGTTTCTTTTCAATTTCTTTACCTTCTTTTCGTGCTTGCGCCCAAGTCATTGGGAAAAAATGAATATCACCGCTTTTTTCCGAATCTTTAATTCTTGATAAAACAGTGCGGATTATCGTTTTCTGCAACTCATTATGAAACGGAACGCCGAAAAGATGTCCCATCATAAACGGTAAAAACATCGCCCGCGGCGGCTTGATTTGCTCGGTTACATCAAGCGAAACTGTCAGCGAAACGGTTGGAATTCCTCTTTTTTCAATAGCACGCTGAACCAGCGTGATGCTCTGATGGCAAATCGGTCAGGCAGGTGCCAGCAACGCAACTTCTGCATTTTCCGCTTTGACGGCTTCGGCAATGTCTTCTGCCAAAGTGTTTTCTAATCTTTCCGCGTCCATATTATAACCGATGAACGAGAAAAAATTCGTCGTTAAAGAACCGATAAGTTTTTCTGCGACCAATTCGCGCAGACGCTCAATCGGAAAAATCACATTCAAATCACGATTTGCGCCAAACGTCGGATATTTTAGTTGATGAATTTCCAAATCTGTCGTTTTTGTATTGGAAGGAACACGCCGAAATGTGTAATCGCCAACCGGATGAACCGTATCAAACGGCATCGTTCCAATTGGCTGAACGCCCGCCGTGCTGACAAAAGTCAACCGCGATTCTGACAAAGGTTTCGCCAATTTCGCCAATTTCACGAAATCACTTTTCGTAATCATCGAACCCGGATAACGCTCGTTAACCGTCTGCCACAAACCGGGGCGAAGTTGTTTAAATTTTTCAGAGATTTCCATCGTGAATCCATTCTCCTGAACGCTGAACGAAATAAAAATGCAGATGAAAAAAAAGATGTGCCAGCGTCGCCGCGTCTTTTTCGGCAAGCGTTTTAAAGATAAATTCGCGGTCTGTTTCGGGAATTTCGAGCATCGGTTTCAACGCTTCAATCCACGCCTTATCAATTTCTTTTGCGCCTTTTTCTTCGTTACCGTCGCCGAAATGAAGCCGCACATATCGAATCAGTTTCTCCGAATCGCCCGTTTCTATCGCTTCTTTTAAATATGCAAGAGACATTTTATATTCAACCTTTAACGCTAAGATTTTAACTACGAAAGACACGAAACATACGAAAAAAAGAAAAATACTTTGTTTTAATCGTTCCTTATAGGTTTAATTCCCCGTAGCTCTGCTACGGAAATAAGGAAAAATAAAAATTCCGATTCAATACCTCGCGGCTCTGCCGCGCGGAAAATTTATTTTTCGTTTTTTTTCGTATGTTTCGTAGGCAAAACTTCTTACAAACTCTTCGTCAAAAATTGTTCGAGCAAATCTTCCAAACCGACTTTCGCGCCGAAAATTCCCGTGCCGTGTCCACCTTTTGGATAGATTTTTACTTCGTATTTATCATTTGCGCCGGATGCTTTTAATTTTTTGACCGAATCAGCAGATTCCGCATCATCATCAGCGGCAACTAACAAAATCGGTCTGTCGCCGTAGTTTTTTATTGACGGTTCAGTCGGCATATTGCCAAAATAATTGAGTCCGGGCGACAAAAGTGCAACAGCCTTCACCTGTTTGTTTTCCGACCCGTAAATCAATGCCAAACTGCTTCCGTAAGACGCACCGACGATACCGATTCGTGCCGCGTCAACATTTTTCTGCTTCGCCAAAAAATCAAACGCATTGCTCACGTCGGCTCTCATTCCTTTGACCTCATCATCCGTTCTCTCCGCCGCAACCTTCTTGCCGTCTGTCGTTTTCACCGATTCGCCAAAACCGCGCCCATCTATTGCCAACACGCCGAAACCTTTTATTTGCAACTGTTTGGCAAATTCATAGTAAGATTTCCGATTACTTCCGAATTGATGAAGCAATAAAACTGCCGCCGAATTTGCTTTTGGCGATTCATAAAACGTGCCGATAATTTCGACTTTATCTGCCGATTCAAATTTCACGGTCTGCGGTTCGGAAACTTTTGCTGTCTGCGTATTCGCCGCGCTGTTCGTTTGAAATGTCGAAGCTGAATTGTCCGTTTTTACCGCAGAATTGCTCTGACAGCCAAACGCAAGCGAAGCAAACAGATTGATAATCAAAATTTCCCCCAAAAAAATTATTTTCATATTTTCGCCTGCTAAATAATGCTTTTTTTTGATGAATTTATTTCAAATGTATTGTAAAAAATCAAACCACCGCATATTCCGTATATTTCCGCAATTCCGGCGCGTGAAAAGCCAAAACAATGTCGCTTTTCGGAACGCCTTCGCGCTCTAAATCGTCGGCGATTCCGTCTTCCGTCCCATCGTGTTGAATATAAATTTTGTCGTTTATAATATCAACGTGAATGTTTATGCCGTGAATTCGTCCGCGACTATTCCAGCCGACGCTGTAAAGCATATAAGAATCATTCTCCGCGTCAAACATCGTGCGCGCTTCGATGTCGCCGTAAGTATATGGAATCGCGGCATATTCGCCGATGACTTTTTTGATAATAGTTCGGTAATTTTCTAATTTATCCATCGCACAATAACCTCTTTTTCTTCATTAAAAACCAAGACTTTCAAGTCTTCGCCCTCAATCAATTCTATCACGTCGGGATGAACAAAAAGTTTGTTATAAATCTTCTCGCCGACCGCCAGAAAAAGTTGTCGTTCAGCGTCTTCTCGCCGCATCGCAAACCGATAAATAATAAATTGACCGATGGCTTTTTCAAACTCCGACAAATTCGATTTGCCGATAAAACTTTTGACCTCAACCGCAATTTTGCGCCCATCTTTTTCCGCCCCAAAAACTTCATCCGCAATAATATCAATATATGCCCGCGTCCCGCCCCAAGGCAGTTGCAGATTTTCAGCCGTAATCTTCCAGCCGTCTTTGATTAAGGCTCGTTTAACCGTGTCGTGATAAATATCTTTCGCGGGC
>JANOXW010000379.1:0-2063 GCA_031418635.1 Acidobacteriota bacterium | reverse complement strand
CTGTCGCCTTTGTCGGTCTTAAATCGCGGCTATTCGATTGCGGAAAATGAATCGGGCGAGATTTTGCGCGACGCTCATAAAGTAAAGGCAAATGACACGGTGAATATTCGTCTGGCAAAAGGTAAAATTAAAACGCGGATTTTAGAAGTGGAAGAAAATTAAAAGTATGAAAATAAAAGTTTTTATAGTTTTGTGTTTTTTGCTGTTGCCGTTAAATTTATTGGCTAATGATGTCGCTGACGCAAAGCAAGCGGTGAAATCTTTTTATAAGTATGATTTTTCGCACAAACAAAATTTTAGCGAACGCGAAATTGATAGGCGAAAAAGTTGGCTATCAAACGGGCTTTACGCGCTCTTAATTACCGAATGGAAAAAAGAACTTGAATTCAGAAAAACGAATTCCGACACGAAACCATATTTTGACAGTTTGCCGTTTCAGCCGATTGACGAAGGTTGTGAAAATCTGGAAACGCTTGGCAAAACATCGGTCAAAGCGGGAATAGCGTCGGTTGAAGTCAAATTTTATGCAAGTCAAAAATGCGGAAAAACGCTCGTTGCTAAATACACGCTTGAGTTGATAAAGTTCAAAGGGAAATGGCTAATCAACGATTTGATTTACACGGACGGCGAAAAACTAAGCAAAGCATTGAAAAGAAAAAGCAACTAAAGTTTCATGGCGAAATTTGTCGTAAATTTAGAAGAACAGCAAAAAAGCGAAATGCCGACACCGAAAAAGGAAAGCATTGCGCCAAAATTTGGCAATTATCAAAAGCCTGAAAAATCAAGCGTTTTAGTAAAAATATTCAAAATTCTTGGTGTCGGATTGCTTTTTATTATAGTTGTCGGCGCAATCGGCGGTTATTTTTATTGGCGAAGTTTAAAAACAACGCCGCAATATTCGTTGGCACTTCTGGTTGACGCGGCGCGGCGCGGCGACCAAAAAACGATTGATGAACTTGTTGACACAAATGCCGTGATTGACGATTTTGTTCCGCAGATTACCGAAAAAGCCGTCGAACTTTACGGACGCGGTGTTGCGCCAGTGACGATAAACAAACTCGCGTCGGTGATTACGCCGTTTCTGCCAGCCATCAAGGAACGCGCCAAAGCCGAATTGCCTAATTTGATTAGGGAAAAGACAAAACCGTTTGAAAAAATCCCGTTTTGGGCAATCGCCATCGGTGCGGACAGATATTTAGACATCAAACAAGAAGGCGACAAGGCGTTTGTCAAAAGCAAAATTCCTGAACGTCCGCTTGAATTGACCTTGAAACGCAACGGCGACAAATGGCAAGTAATCGCTGTCAAAGACGAAGTTTTAGCGCGAAAAATCGCCGAAAAAATCGGGCAGGATTTGATTTCCGTCGCGCAAAAAAACGGACTCAAAAAAACGGGTGAAAAGCTCGGTATTCCAAATTTAGAAGACATCTTTAGATAGCGTTTATAGCGTTATAGCGTTTGTTGAGTTTATTGAGAAGTCACTGACGCTATAAATGCCAAAAACGCTATAAACGCTATAAACACTTTATGAAATCGTTTGAAACTTCTTTGAAAGAACTCGAAAAAATTGTGCGCGGTCTGGAAGAGGGCGATTTGCCTTTGGAAGAAAGTCTCAAACTTTTTGAAGATGGTGTGCGTCTTTCGCGTGAATGTCAGGAACGCTTAAATCAAGCCGAACGGCGCATCGAAGTTCTGCTCACGGACAGTGATGGAAATCTGTCTTTGCAGGCGATTGAACCTGCAGATTTGCAAGCAGAAAAACAACCGAAAGTTAAACGCCGAATTGTTTTTGATAATGATGATGAATCGCCTTTTTAATTTATTTCAAAAGCCGAAGACAATTTTTTTACGGTGCAATGATGAATGAAAATCGGCATTTAACTCTGCCTGTCGCTAGGTTAATAAACCATTAATCCGTAAAGCAGAATGAGCAATTGGTTCTGTTGAGTCAGCAAAAACTGTACGAACCAGAACATCCCAAAGACAACCGAAAAAATCAAAATGTTAGCAAAACCTTGAAGCCATAGCACGGAATCTCATCGGAAAAACGTGGCTGATTTGCC
>JANOXW010000378.1:0-3778 GCA_031418635.1 Acidobacteriota bacterium | reverse complement strand
AGCAAAGTCCCGATAAACCATCTTCGGATTATGCTTACTCATCACTTTGGTGATCGCCGCCGTCAAAGTCGTCTTGCCGTGATCCACATGTCCAATCGTCCCGATGTTCACATGCGGTTTGCTTCTATCAAATTTCTCTTTCGACATTCTGTTTTTATCCTCTTAATAAAATTATAAAAAATAACTTGGAGCCCAAGTCGAGATTTGAACTCGAGACCTTCTCCTTACCAAGGAGACGCTCTACCCCTGAGCTACTCGGGCTTACTCAAACAAATATGAAAAATGCTCTTTAGCGTGGCAATTAGCGCATAAAACTTCACATTTCTCAATCTCTGATAAAATGCGCCTCAAACTCACCCCTAAACCCAAAGCATTTCCTATTTCAAAACTCTTCTCTGAATCACTCTTATGATGAAAAGTAAGTGTTGCCGGATGTGTTTCTCCACAACGCACACATTTCTGAGTTTTCTTATAATCTGTCAACCATTTTCTTCTACTTTTTGCTAAGCGTCGGTTCTTTTCTTTTTGCTTTTCGAGCAAATGCTTTTTGTTTTTCCGATAGTATTGACGATTATACTCTTTTATTTCATCCGAAGATTTCATGGCATCCCATAATTTCAACTTAATCAAAACTGTTTGGAGCGGGAGACGAGACTCGAACTCGCAACATTCAGCTTGGAAGGCTGACGCTCTACCATTGAGCTACTCCCGCAACCAATTTGGGATTTGGGAATGCGGATTGCGGATTGAAAATCCCAAATCTGCAATCCCAAATCCGCAATCGAAATGGTGCAAGGGATAGGATTTGAACCTATGTAAGACTTCCGTCTGCCGGGTTTACAGCCCGGTGCCATTAACCACTCGACCACCCTTGCATTTAACTAACAAACAACTATTTTGCCACACTTTTGGAGTCGGTAGCAAATTTCACATAATAACGAAGATTTGGGCAAGTTGCAAGTTACGCCAAGCACATTTCTTTAATTGAATAACAAAGCCATCTCAACCGCCCGACGCGGATCAATCACACCCCAACCTTGTCGGTCAACCTCGTAATGCGGCAGACGTTCCGCCGTCGAGATTAAGATTCGTTTAATCCGCTGCGGCGAAAGACGCGGATTGGCTTCGAGCATCTGCGCGACAACCGACGACACAATCGGCGCGGAAAACGACGTGCCGTCAACATATTTGTAATGTCTGGTAATGACGTTTTCACGCCGGAGTTTGAGAGCGACGATTTGCCGTATGACGTGAACCGGGCGATCAAGCGAAACATCAAGTTCGGCATCAATATTCGGGTTCATTTTGATAATCTCGTGCAAATTTTCGTCTTCGGCTTTGTCCAAAACTTCCAAAAGCGCGGCTTCCTGAGATGTCGGCGTATTGGGCAGAATCGGCGCGGGAACCCAAATGCTCGGCGCAATGATTTCGGGTTTTTGAAAACCGTCCAAAGTCGGACCATAACTTGAGCGATACATTCCGCGATGGGCGCGATTGATTGAATTTTTATCGTCGAGACCGCCGACGCTGATTGCCGAAGGCGAACTCGCGGGCGGAAAAACCGGATGATTCGGCAGATGTCCGGCGTTGCCCACCGCGCAAATTATCGTCAACCCTTGCGCGACACATTCTTCAACCGCCTGCGAAAGCGAATCGTGCAGATAGCTTTGTTCAAAATCGCCGCCTGCCGAAATGTTCACTATTTTAATTTTGTATTTTGTGCGGTTTTCCAAAATCCACTCTAAACCGTCTTGAATATTTTGCTCGGTGATGCGTCCGGTTCGCGCCAATTTGACCAACACGACACTAGCATCGGGCGCGATTCCGCGATAAAAACCGTTTGACAAACTGCCATTTCCCGCCGCGACAACCGAAGTCATCATTCCGTGCCAACTCGCTACTTCCGTATTAAAAAGTGATGTTGCATCGCCTTCTTTCGCCATCAAACTGCGATAACCGATGATGCGATTGACAGGTTTTATCAAATCAGGATGCGGATAAAACCCCGAATCGAGAAAGGCAATGGTTACGCCTTTGCCCGTAAAATCATCAACGGCATCGAGTCGCAAAGGTGTCGAAAGCACAAACGAACCGTCTTTATTCATCGCGGCATCGCTCAAAATCTGCGACTTAGCGCGTTCAAACAATCGCACACATCGCGCACAGACGGCTTCAAACTCGTGCGTATCAAGCGCGTTTGCCTGTATCAGTTTGCTCAAATCGTCGGGCAAAGCGAGCAACGGGACAAATTCATATTTGACCTCACGCGAACAAACCGGACAAACATTTTCGCCTGCCGCAATGTCCGCGCCGGTTTGTTGTCTTGGAAATGAAAGAGTTTCGGCTGGAGTCATAAGTTAAAATTTTGTTAAATGATAGAATGGCGAAAGTTTGAGAAAAAGTAAAATGTAATGGTTAGTTGTTAATGGTAAATGGTAAATGGTGAATGGTAAATGGTTAATAGGCGTTTGTTGCAACATTAACCATTTATCATTAACCATTTACCATTAAAAAAAAGATGACTCGAAAAAAAATAGGTTTAGCCCTTTCCGGCGGCGCGGCGCGTGGGTTCGCGCATCTTGGGGTTTTGAAAGTTTTTGCCGAACACGATATTCCGGTTGATTTTATTGCGGGAACTTCTGCGGGTTCGTTTGCGGGCGGCGCGATTGCCGGTGGCGCAAGCGTCGAAAAAGTAATCGAAATGGCGCATAAAGTCAGTTGGTTTAATATGGCTGGCTTTTCGTTTTCGACGAAAGGAATTCTTTCAAACGCTTCGATGGGCAAATTTATCAAGCAGAATTTCCCGCACACAAAGTTTGAAGATTTGCCGATTCCGTTTGCTGCCGTCGCTTGCGATTTGGAAACGGGCGAAGAAGTTGTTCTAAAAGACAAAGGCGATTTGGCGTTGGCGATTCAGGCAAGTTGCGCGATTCCGGGCGTTTTTATGCCGGTTGAGATTGAAGGTAAGACATTGATTGATGGCGGCGTTGTTTCACTTGTTCCGACCGCGGCGGTAAAAAATCTCGGTGCGGAAATCATCATCGCGGTTGACGTTATTTCATCAGGCGCAAGTTATTGGGGAACGCCTTCGACACTTCTCGGCGTATTTTTTCAATCGGCGATGATGCTTCTCCGCAACGCTTCTAAAAATCAACATTATCGCGCCGACCTCGTCATCATTCCAAAAATCGCCCATCTCCGACCTGACGCAATCGGCAAAATAGACGAATTCATCAAAGCCGGCGAAGAAGCCGCGTTAGAGAAAATAGACGAAATCAAATCTTTAATCGGTTAGTTTTATTCTAAATTTGCCTAGACAGGTTTTACATTTGCCTAGACAACTTCTAATTTTGCCTAACTCACTTTTACATTTGCCTAGAGAGCTTTTAAGTTTGCCTAGATCACTTTTAAATTTGCCTAAGCAACTTGTAAGTTTGCCTAAACAGGTTTTAAATTTGCTCAAGTGACTTTTAAATCTGCCTAGCTAACTTTTAAATTTGCTTAGACAGGTTTTAAATTTGCCTAGCTCACTTTCAGCGCAAAGAACTCGGTTTATTAAATTTCAACGCGGCGATTGTTCGATATTCCTGACTTTTCGCGCCGTAGAGAGATTTGTAATATTCCTTGGCTAAACGGATGACTTCGTAGATCGAATCTTGGTTGGTATAAAGTTTTTGGTCGCGCTGACGACGGGAATTTGATAACGGCACAAAGCCTGCGCTGACGGCTTTGTTGGAGTTTTCGGCATCGTCTATCATCGCGTCAACGGTGGTCAGTT
>JANOXW010000377.1:0-9944 GCA_031418635.1 Acidobacteriota bacterium | reverse complement strand
AGTGGTTTGAAAACCGCGTCGTAAATCTGCTTGGAAAGAACGGTCGTGTCATATCTGTCAGATTGCAGTAACGCCCATAATTTTAAGGCTTTTTCGTTGAGTATTTCGTGTTTTATCGGCGTGGAAATATTTGTAATTTTGTCGGGCGTAACGATAATTGCGCGAAAATTTTCTTGTCCGACGAGTTGATAAACTGCGACAGCTTTTTGTCCGGTCTGCGTTGAAAGTTCGCGCAGAGTAGTTTGCATCTGAACCGTGTCAAAAACTTCGCCTATTTTATCTTTGTCGCCCTGCGGTTGGCTAAATTCGGTCTTGGCTTGCGACAGAACGGCGGAAAAATCGTCCGATGCTTTTTTTAATTCGGCTTCGAGTTTGGTTAACTGTGCCGATTGTTCGGCGGTTGGTTGATTTCCGATTTGTCGCTTCAAATCGTTAAATTGTCCGCCGAGTGTGGCGACGCGCTCACTTTCTTTTTGATAACGTGCCACAAAATCAGTTTCACGCGGCGTGAGCGCGAGTTTCGCCGGCTGTTTGGCGGCAGAATCAAAATCGAAAACTTGTTGGTCTTTGAACGCATTAAGAACCTGTTGCGCTTCACTCGTGCGATTTTGTTGCAAAAGAAGTTCCGCCAAATAACGATAAACAATTTCTTTTCCCGCCAAAAATTGTTTTTGCGATTCATTGGCAAAACCTTGCTTATTGGCGCGAAGTTCTTGCGACAGATTGACCGCTTGTTTGCCATAAAAGATTGCCAACGCCACATTTTTATCAGTTTCGGCGGAAAATTGCATTAAACTTGCGAGCGTTACGGCTTCGCCTTCGCGGTCGCGCACGGCACGGCGAAGCGGCAAACTCCGCGTGTAATATTCAAGTGCCTTTGGTTTATCGTCGGTCGCGGCGTAATAACCTCCGAGATTTGTTAATGTCGTGGCTTCTCCCGAACGGTCGCCGAGCTTTTGAAACAATTCCAACGCCTTCTGCCAATTTTCAAACGCCTTTTGCCGATTGCCGAGACCGTCATAAGCAAATGCGATATTGGAAAGCGTGTAGGCTTGGCTGGAGATATTATTCGTGTCCTGAAAATATTCGAGAGAGCGTCCGTAATTTATCAAAGCCGATTCGTAATCGCCGGTTGTCGCAAACAAATCAGCGACTTTTTTGACCGTTTCAACTTGCTTTTCTGTAAAACCGACTTCGCCGAACATAACATTTGCCTTTGAGTAATAATCCAACGCTTTATCATATTCTTTGAGGTAACTATAAACCGCACCGAAATTTTGCGTAATTTGTCCGGTTACGGATTTATCTTTTAACGCTTCGGACACTTTCAAGGCTTCTCCCAACGCTTTTATCGCTTGCAAAGCCTCGCCTGTTTTGATAAAAATCGTGCCGATATTGTTGAGTGCCAACGACATCGAGGCTTTGTCGCCAATAGCGCGGCTGACGGAAAGCGAATCGCGGTGATATTTGATGGCTAACTCGACATTGCCGATTTCGTCATTCGTCGTGCCTAAATCGGTCAAAAGATGCGCTTCAAACGGACGATTGACGATGGTTTTTGTTATATCTAACGCTTGGGTAAAAAATTCCAAAGCCTTAGTTGCATTGCCGGTATCTAAATAAACTTTCGCTGCATCGTGAAGCGTCTGCGATTCACCTTGACGGTCGCCGATTTCCTTTTGCAACGCGAGAGCCGGCAGATAATTTTTCAAAGCCGCATCGGTTTCGCCGATTTCAAAATGCTTGAAACCGGCAAAATGAAGGCAAATAGCTTCCCAAAATTTATCGCCAAGTTCGTGCCAAATCGCGCTTGCCGCCAACCATTCGTTGATTGCCGAATGTCCGGCAACAGCCGGTAATTCATTAAGTTTTTTCAAGTCGGCACTCGTTAAACCATTGCCCTTTTCATATAATCGTTGGCGTTCTTGGTCGGCATCGCGCGATATTTGTTGGGCGGTTTGCATCGAAGTTTCAGCTTTCAGCCGTTTTGCCGAAACGGGCGAAATCGTCTTTTCAGTGCGAGCCGTCAAAGTAAATTTCCCTTTTTCCGGCGAATAAGAACCTGCTAAAACCAAAAATACAGCATCTGCCGGCGACTCGAAAAGCAAAATCTCTCTACCCACATTTCCCGTAAAATTGGAATTTTTTAACAGTTTTTCGTCAACTGTTCCAACCAGTAAGAAGACATCAAGTTTGTCAGATTGCACTTCAACCGTAAGCAACTCGCCTTTTTTCAATTCGACAAAAAATGTTTCATATTTTTCCGGCTCAACTATTTTTTCGACACTTTCACCAATTGGCAACAGTTGAGAATTGGGTGCAGTTTGTTTTGACGGTGTTGGTGTGGTATTTTGGGCAAATGCTGAAAAGGTAGCACTAAAAAAAATGCTAAACACGAAAAACTGCATAAGTTTTTGCAAAATTTGTATGTTTTGATTAGCCGCAAACGGCTGAGTATCTAAATTCATTTTTTTTCCATTCCTGTTCTTTTCTGCTTTTTTGAGTGTTTCCTTCGTTTCATCAACCAAAGACTTTATCGCTTGATGCGAAAGAAAAAATCACTGCCGGGTTCATTGTCTAAAAATTCGCCGGAAAAAGGCGTTTGTCCGGCGATGTTTTTAACGCCGGCGGCGATTTCGTCAAATGTCAGCAATCCGTTCTCGTCCTTCAGCGCGTCTTTTCGCAAAATTTCCAGCAACCGATAGGCAAATGGCGAATTGCGGCGGCTTCCATCCGAAGCATATTCCAAACCGGCAGAAGTAATGTATTTTCTCGACTTGCGCCCGATTACTTTGGAAATCAATTCATCGGGCGTAACTTTCCGATAATCGCCGTTGGTTTCATCGCCGTCTCTTTTGCCGACTTGCCCGAAATATCCGCCTTGACAAACATCTAAAACGAGCAAGATATGTGAACAATCAATACCGTTGACCATTTTTGCAAGGTCGGAAAACGACAGATAAATGCGTATCGGCACACCGTTTCGCGGCGAATCGTTGGCAATAATATAACCCATATCATCGGGTTTCGGTTTATAAGTTCCGTGTCCGGCAAAGAAAATCAATAGCTGATCGTTTGGTTCAAACTTTCTTTTTTCCTGATATTCAAGCAGTGTGTTGAAAACATCCTCCAACTTCAAATTTTGGCGAATATCAACCTCGAAACCGTAATCTTCGCGCAGGGTTTTGCCCAAATCTTCAGCATCGTTCAAAGGATTTCGCAATTTATCATAATTTGTGTATTCGTTGGTAGCGAAAATTAGCGCATAACTTTTTCCGAGTTGCGCTTTCGGTTTTGAATCGGATTCACTAACAACCACGACAGCAGTTCTTTTTTGTTCCGTGTTTGCGTTTGATTTGCGGCTGACGGCGATGTTGAAATCTTCGCCCTGCGAAAAATTACCTAATCTTTGTTTGCCGCGTGAGAGTTCCAAACTTTTGCGGCTCAGATAGCTTTCGAGTTCAAAAACGCTGATGAATCCGTCGCCCGTTACATCAACCTCCGAACTGGAAAAACCTTCGGTCAAAGCCGTCGCCAAAATACTCGGTTTATCATTATTGACAACACTTGCGCCGATTGATGTCCACACAATCGTTTGTTTATCAAGCAATTTTTGGCGCACTTTATTATCTTCGCGTAATTGGTCAACGATTGTTCCAAAAGTCGCGGAAGTGGCTTGGCTGTCAAAAATCAAAAGTTGTTGTTTGGCGCGAATTTTATCAAACCAAGTTTGCAGTAAAGCACCGGAAATCTGATTCGGCGACGTATCGTTTATTGTTAAGTTAAAAGAGGAATTATCATTTGCGGCGAGATTGCCCGCGTAGTAAAAAACAAACGCATCTTCGGGTTTTGCCTGAGCTATTATATTTTCAAAAGTGTTCTGAATTTGCTTGGTGTCAGCAAGTTTATCGGTCAGCACGATTTTCTCGGTTTTGGCAAAATTCGTATTTTTCTCCAAAGCAGTCAACACGGTTAGCGCGTCTTTTCCTGCCTGACTTGTTCCCTCTTTTTTCTGACCGCTGATAGCAAACTCATACAAAACAGCAGGTGCATTGTTTTTGATTTGAAATCTGAGTGAAGTTGTCGCCCAATTGACATCTTTAAAAAAGTTTCGGGTGTAAAGTTTTGCCAATTCCGTATCATTTACGTTTTGCTCAAAAACCTTCAAATCAAGCGGTTTGTCGGTAACAAAGGCTTTATAAACCTCCAAACCAAACGGCGGAGTTATGCGATAAACTTCATTTGTGCGCCAAATCTTGCCGGGCGCGTAGGCTTCTGCCTTTTCAGAAACCGGAAACAAGGTTTGCACTACACCGCCCGAATCTAAATCAAAAATTGTAACGTAAGCCGGCTTTTTGCCGGTATTTTTTATCTCAAAAACAAAAAAATCACCTTCTTTGAGTTGCCCACGAGAAACGCCCTCTTGCGTTTCTTCTTCATAAACCAGCTTTCTATCTTCCATTCGCGGATTTTTTATCGGCACGACTTTTAACTCGACGCTAACCTGTGCATCATTTCCGTCATTTTCCAGATAACGAAGCGATTGCCAACGATATTCGCGTTTGATAATTTCGGCTACCTGAACAGCAAGTGAATTTTCTTTTAAAGAAATTTCCTTTATTTGAGTTTCACCCTCGCGTTCAACGATGATTTTATTAGAGTCTTTTTCATCGGAACGAAACCGCACATCCCAACTTTCCGAATTGTCATTTTCTTTGACGACAAACGGCGATTCTTCAACTGCTTCGCCAATGATTTTTTTGATTTGAGCATCTTTAACTCTACTTGCATCAACTCGAATTAAATGTTGTTTTGCTTGAGTTTGAGAAAATGACAACGCCACATTTTTTTCAGCCAAAACAGGCACATAAAAACAAGACAAAGCGAGGCAATTAATCAAAAATAAAACTAAAAACTGCTTTTTTTGGAATTGATTTAACAAAATTTGATTTTTGATTGCACTAGCTTTCATTTGTCTTTAACTCTAAACTGCATTAACAAATTACGTTAAGCAGACTAGAAGAAGTTTGGCGGCGTTTTGAAAAGTTCAGAGTTACGCATTTATGCGTGAGAAATCTTCGAGCGAAGCGCGGCTATTTCACGGGGCTTGTGCCAGCCGTAACTCTGAACTTTTCAAAAAGCCTTGTTACATTTGCTCATCTGCTTAGTTCGTTAAAACAAATTTGTAAGTTATTAACTCACTTTACGGAGAAAGCGAAAACGATTGAAAAGCGCGGCGTAATGTTAAACTTTACATTTGGCATTCTAAATTCTTTCAGATAAACTTTTATTTTTCTAGCTGAATTTAGAATGCCAAATGCAAAATGCAGAATTCACCTCCGTTTTGCGTAAGGTGAATTCTTAACTATTGACTATTAGCTGTTCACTTTCAAACGAAGAAGTCTTTGAAAAAACAGCGAATAATTTTTCGATGTTCTTTCTCAATTCTACCTCTTTTCAGACGCACACCCGAAAGCCTGAAATCGGCATTTTCATTATAACTGATTTCAGGCTTGACGAACTTTTCATTAAATGTAAAAAATCAATTACGGACAAAACGGTTGCATTCCGGCATCGCTAGTGTCGTCGGCATATAATTGTCTGAATTGGATGTTGTCAAGCGTATAAAGCCCCGTTTCATCAACAACTAAAGTGATCCGGTTTATCTGTGCGCCGACGGGAATGATGGGGAAAGATTCGGTCGGGTCTTGTAGCTCAAAGGCAACCCGCGTCCAATTGGGACTTTGCGGAGCAAGTGTTCTTTCGGCATCGTTGCCACAACCACCGACAAAGCTAATCCCTTGACCACCATTAAAAAACCAAGACACATTAAAACGCGGCGAACCGCCGGTGCAAGGGCTAGTATTTTGGATGTCATAACCGAGAGTTTCGCCGTTTTGAATCGTCGTGCCGTGCAAACCCGTAATAGTTGTTCCAACCGCCACATTCGCGGACTTGGCGGCATTTTTTACTAAACGTAATCCGAAATTGGCGGTGCAACTCGAATCGTTCAAGCCAATATTATTGTGCCACAAAGCTAATCCCGAACCCGTATTGCCCGGATCGAAAATAAATGTTTGCGACGCATTAAAGGTTTGAGCAAACATAGTCGCAGCACTGCTGAAAACAAATAACATTAAAAAGCCTGTCAATTTCATTTTATTTTTCATAATTTTACTCCTCTTAGAAAATGTAAAAAAGAATTAGTGAACAAACTGTTTTGTAACAATTTCTCATTAAGGCAAATTACAATAAACACTTGATTAAGAACCGTTTGCGCCAAACGACTTTTTAAGCAAATATTAAGTCCAACGCATCGGTCTTAATACAAATTTACTTGTGCGATGCAAAATTAACACAATGTTTTATCAATTGTCAATTTTTTTTAGCTGACTACTCATCATTGTTGGGGAAATAAATAGAAAAAAGTTCAGCGTTTGCGCCAAAACTATTTTATCAACAAATAATTTATAGATTGGGCAACGAGTGATGATCTTTTTACTTATATCCCATTTAACAAAAGTGGCGAACTGTGTTTTTTATAGTCTGAAATAATTGAGAAAAATCTATATTTTCTGTGGCTTTTGTGCTTTTTGGCGGTTAATTCAAATTAACCAATTCACAAACAAGCATCTCGATTTGCAGACGCGGTGTAGCTTTTGAAGTCTTTATTGCCAAATCGGTTTCGGCAATTTTCTGCATAATCCACGAAAGTTTTTTCGCCTCAGTGCGCCGTGCCGTTTCGAGAAAATCTCTCTGTTTATTATATGGAAGGCGCATTATCCGAGCCACTTCGCTTCTTTCAACGCCTTGCCGCATCAACTCTTTCGATAAAAATAGACGGCGAAAATTATAAGAAATCAAACCCAAAAGCATCAATGGTTCTGCGCCGTCGTCTAAAATCTTTTTCAAGACTTGAAGTGCGCGGGATTTATTTTTTGCAAGCAGATGGTCAGTCAAATCAAAATTAGAAATCTCGCGCGAATTCGGCACAAGCGATTCGACAAGTTCGTAAGTTATCAAATTATCAGGCAACGCGGCAACTGTGAGTTTTTCAATTTCGTTGGTCAACCGACGGACGTTGTTTCCAACCAACGCGACTAACAAATTCAACGCTCTCGTATCGGCTTGGGCGTTTAATTCCTTTAATTTGATGTTTGCCCATTTAATCAAAGCCTCGTCTTTTAACTCTTCAAATTCGACCGCGACACATTTCCCCAAAAGTAATTTCGAGATTTTACGGCGTTTGTCGAGTTCGTCAGCGACAAAAATCACGATGGAAGTTTTGGCAGGACGCTCTAAATATCGTGCCAAAATTTCTTCGTCTTCTTCCTTGAGATTGTCTTTAGTGATGGTTGCCGAAACTTTGACATTGGTGATTCTAACAATTCGATGGACATCAACCATTGGTAATTGTTCGGCATCAGAAAGCGCGTATTGAATTTTGCTGGCATTCAAACTGTGTTCGATTTCGTTAAATTCGCGCAACGAAGAATTAGCTAAAACCAAATCGGCAATCGTTTTCGCCGCCAAATCACGCAAATAAGTTTCCGCGCCGAACAACAAATAAACGGGCGCAAATTCCCGACGTTTTAATTGATTGCGTAAATCTTCACGTCCTAGAATTGCCATAATTTTTTTGCCGCAAAAAGGCACAAAAAACACAGAAAAAAAAATAACTTTTTATGTTTTTGCTTGAAGAACGTATTTTTTAATTTGCAGTTTTGGTGCGCCGAAATTTATTAATAAACCGTGTTCGATTCTTGATGAACGTAAATAACCGAGCAATTGAGCCGTATGTTCATCGGCTAAACTTTGACAGGCTTTTATCTCTACAATCAAACGATTTTCAACCAGCAAATCTGCTTTGTATTTGCCAAATATCGTTCCGTCCTCATCATATACATTCAAAGGAAATTGCTGCTCAACCTGTAAAGACATTTTCCCCAAACGGTGAAATAAAGCATTTTCATAAATTTTTTCGAGATGTCCTTGCTTATGATATTTATGAATTGCAAAACTCGTTTCCCTGATAACATCACAAAGTTTAAAGATACTTTCATCATCTACCGAATCAGCCAACAAAACATCTAAATTCATTTTTTTCTCCTTTTTTTGTCTTATTTTTTGCGTCTTTTGTGCATCTTTGCGGCTATTTCTTTTCCTCTTTAACTCCCAAGCCATTAACAATTGTCGAAACCACCGATTCGGCAAACGCCCGCGACATTCGCTCAACCGCCGGGTCTTCTTCGTTGAAAAACGAACGCGGGTCTTCGGAAAATTCAAACGAATCGCGGAAAATAAAATTTTGATTGTCGTAAAGAATTTTGTTTTCGCGCAAATCCCGAATTGTAACCGCCGCGATAATTGAAACTTCATAAACTCTGGCGCGACCTTGACGGTCAAGCAAAACGCCCGAAAAGCTGAAACTGCGGATTGTGCCTTCGACCACCGCGTCTGCGCCGTTGCGCGTTCCCTGCACAATTAGCCCGCGTCCGCGCTTGATAATTTCTTTGGTTACGGCTTCGGTAAAACGTGATTCGACGCGATAACGCGCACCTTCGACCTCAAATTGAAACGCCGGCACCGCAATCGTTTTGATATTTTTTGGCAAACCCGACTCGGTTACGGGCTTATAACATTCGGTAAAGCCCGAAACAAAAAGAAAAAGACAACTTATAACGACAAATTTTATAAACTTCATAATTTTTTTCTAATCTCTTCGACAATCTTCAGCGTTTCCTTTGTCGCTTTGACATCGTGAACGCGGACGATATTTGCACCATTCCAAACGGCAATCGCATTAGCGGCAAGTGTTCCGTTTAACCTTTCAGAAACAGGCGCGTCGTCCAAGATTTTTCCGATAAAAGATTTACGCGAAACTCCGACCAACATCGGAAAATCCGCAAATTCTTCGCCAAGTTTATTCAATTCGGCAATCAATTCCAAGTTTTGCGCGAAAGTTTTGCTAAAACCGATGCCGACATCAAGCGCGATATTTTGATTTTTTACGCCGTAACTTCCTGCTTTTTCGATGCTCCAACGAAAACCGTCGGAAACTTCGCGCAGAATGTCTTCGCTTGGATAGAGTTTGTGCATTGTGTCAAAAGTCCCGCACAAGTGCATCAAAACTAAGCCTGTTTGATGTTTCGCCGCAACTTCCGCAATGCGTTCATCAAACCGCAAACCTGAAATATCGTTGATAATTTCCGCGCCCGCATTTATCGCGCTTTCGGCAACTTCGGCTTTGCTCGTGTCAATCGAAATTGGAATATCAAAACGGTTGGAAATTGCCTCAATCATGGGCGCGACACGCTCAATTTCTTCTTCCGCCGACACTCTTGCACTATTCGGGCGCGTTGATTCGCCGCCGATGTCCAAAATATCCGCGCCTTCTGCGACAAATTTTTCGACTTGTCGGAGTGCATCGTCAATCAAAAAAAAGTTACCGCCGTCGCTAAAACTGTCTGGCGTTACATTCAAAATCGCCATCACCAATGTTTTTTTACGAAAGGATATTTTTCGTTTTGCCGTTTGCCAAAACTCGTTAATTTTACTGCCCGATTTTTGCATCAAAACTTCCGCCCGATTTAGCGAGTCGCCGCTTCTGCCAAACCTTTCAGCGCATTATACATTTTTGAAATTTCTTCGCGTTTTTCGTCTAAATTATGCCGCCGTGCAAGATACATCGGATCGTTGTAAGCGACAAAGACCTCGCTTTT
This sequence comes from Acidobacteriota bacterium, assembly GCA_031418635.1. Classification (GTDB taxonomy): domain Bacteria; phylum Acidobacteriota; class Blastocatellia; order Pyrinomonadales; family Pyrinomonadaceae. Next base: position 222 of record JANOXW010000377.1, on the reverse strand, counting down.
TTCGTTCTCATACACAAGAAATTTCTGTGGTAAATCAATTCCGACGGTTTGATTTTCGTTCATCAACGGTGTGCCGAGTTTTGGATTTCCAAAGATTATCAACTTTGTCGGACGCAATTTCATTTCGGTTTTCGTGGCGTTATTGGCGTGGTCGAGTTCGGTGATAATAGTCAGCGCGTCATTTCCTTCAATGGCTTTTTTCAAACGCGAATATGTTTCATC
>JANOXW010000376.1:0-5204 GCA_031418635.1 Acidobacteriota bacterium | reverse complement strand
TGAGATGCTCGGTGTGACTTATGAAAAGATGAAGAAATTCAAGGAAGCTATTGCCGTTTATGAAGAATTTTTGCGGATGTTTCCCGATAGCAATGAGGTTGTAACCTATCGTTCTTATATCGTGCAAGCCAAAAAACTACTGGCTGAACAATAGAAATTCAATTACGAATTACGAATTACGATTTTGTTTGTAATTTATTAACTGCAAATCATCATTTATCATCTGTAATTCGTAATTTGCCTTTCGTAATTTACTTTTCGTAAGCCAACAAATCTCCTGCATCTTTGCCCAAATATGCAACCTGAATCACGCAGGCAGTTTCTCTGAGACCGGAGATTTTTAGGAAGGGTTTTGCGCCTTCCAAAGTAGCGAAAAAAAGTTAAACCGCATTTTGCGAAACGGTAATCCGTAACCTTTCGACAAATGCGTTTTCCTTCCAAGCCCTCCAGAGTCTCAGTGCCGCACGATAATTTCTTGTCCATTTTTTGGCAAACTCGGAAAGAATCCAAGCAGCGGTTTGAAATTCGTCATTTTCCAAAGCCTCTTTATTTTTGCGTAAACGATGGCTAAAATCTTTAATCCACACATTGGCATCGTGGACTTCACCAAGCGAAGTTTGCATTTCGGTAATCGCCTCAATGAAAGGCACAATCTTTTCGCCCCAACATTCAACAAAAAGCTCCAGCAGATAGCGGAGACGTTTGGCGGCAATGCGGAGTTGATGCAACTGCTTGGGGTTAAAGGGCTCGTAAAGACTACCACTCAAATCACAAAATTCCCGGAGGCTCGTCAAAACAACATCTCGTCCTGCTTCATTCAGACTGAGGACCTGAACTTGTCTTTTCTCAATCGCTTCTTTAAGTGCTGCCTTAAATCTTGTTTGCAAATCTTTAATAACTGCAACCTCAAGGGCTTGCGTGAGAGTAATCTGCACCCGTTCGCGTTGGAGGCAACGTTCTTCAATCAGCCGTTCGAGGCCTTGGATTATCTGTTCGCGTTCGGCTTCCTTTTGCAGTTTTCTGAGGGCGACAATCGCCACATCATGATCGCGTGCCAAACCGAGCACATTGGCGAGTTTTTTCAGATCTTGGTTCACTTTTTTGAGCGATTTTTCTTTCAATAAAGGTGAGAAACCGCGCAGCGCACTTCGCAACCGCCGGGTGGCGACACGCATCGCGTGAACACCTTCGATATCATCGGGATTCATTGCCGCTTCGCACAAATTTACGACTTTTTCGAATCGTGCATCAACAATGTTGGCCGCCCATTCGCGTGTATCGGCACTTTCCAACTCTTTAACTTCCTTTGTTTTCTCCACTAATCACTTAGTATAACAAATCAATCAACTTAACTTAACTTAAAAATCTTAAGATATTGCGGGCTGAGTTTTTTGCATAATTTCTTCAACCGCTTTTGGATTTTCCAAGGCTGACAAATCGCCCGCGTCTTCGCCTAAATATGCGGAACGAAGGACGCGGCGCATAATTTTTCCGTTCCGCGTTTTCGGCAGCGCGGAAACGAAATGAATTTTTGACGGCGCAAGCGGTTTGCCCATATCTTTGGCGACGGTTTGTTTGAGTTCGGATTCCAGATTTTCTGTTGCATCCGTTTTCAAAACTACAAAGGCAATCATCTTTGTTCCCTTAATTTCGTCGGGAACGCCGATGACGGCGGCTTCGGCAACGGACGGATGCGCGACTAAAATGCTTTCGACTTCGGCAGGTCCGACTCGTTTTCCCGCAATTTTTAGAGTGTCGTCGCTTCTGCCCAAAATAAAATAATGTCCGTCGGCATCGCGCATCGCCCAATCGCCGTGAACCCAAATGTTTTCAAAACGATTCCAGTATGTTTCCAAATACCGTTCGCGTTCTTGCCAAAAGCCGCGAGCCATACCGATCCAAGGTTTTTTGATCGCCAATTCACCGACTTCGCTTTCGCCAACCGATTCGCCTTTGTCGTTTAAAATATCCGCGTCAATTCCCGGACACGGTGCGGAAAATCCGCACGGTTTGATTGGCACAAGCGGATTGTTCATCAAAATTCCGCCCGAAATTTCCGTGCCGCCCGAATAATTGATAATCGGCAACTTGGAATCGCCGACTTTTTCAAACAGCCACCACCACGGCGCAGGATTCCAAGGTTCGCCCGTCGAAGCAAAGGCGCGAAGCGATGAAAGATCGTGCTTTTTCGGCAAATCGTCGCCGTGTGTGGCGAGTGAGCGAACAAGCGTCGGCGAAATTCCGAGAATCTCGACTTTGTGTTTCGCGCAAAATTCCCACATTCTATCAGGCGCGGGAAAATCGGGCGCACCGTCATAAATGCAAATCGTCGCACCACGAATCAACGCGCCATAAATCAGCCACGGTCCCATCATCCAACCGATGTCGGTCAGCCAAGAAATGCGCGTTCCCTTGCCGACATCCGTGCCGAAAGCCATATCTTGCGCCGCCTTTATCGGAAAACTGCAATGCGTATGCGCGATGCCTTTCGGCTTGCCCGTCGTGCCGCTGGTGTAAAGAATGATGAGCGGATCTTCGGCTTTTGTTTTTGCAATTTTACGCTTAAACAAATTCCAAGGTTGAATGCCTTGGCTCATCAAATCATACCAAGTCAAAACTTTTGGATTTTTACTAATCGGTTCGTCTTCTAAATCCGAACGATTGGCAACAATTATTTTCTCAATAGTTGGACAAGTTAAAATTGCTTGTTCGGCAACTTCAAAAGCTCTAACATTTTTACCTCGACGCGGAAAACCATCACAAGTAATCAGTGCCTTTGCACCGACTGCATTCATTCTCGATGCAATTGCTTCAACTCCGTAACCTGAGAAAACAGGAATTGCGATTGCGCCAATTCTGGCAATGGCAAGCAAAGCGATAATTGTTTCAGGTATCATCGGCAAATGAATTCCGATGGCATCATTTTTTCCAAATCCATTCGCACGCAGTCCTGCTGCACAATCCCCGACTTGATACATCAATTCTTTATAAGACAAAGTTTGTGTTTCGCCCGGTTCGCCTTCATTTGTTTCTAAACCTTCCTCGCCTTCCCAAATTATCGCGGGTTGATCTTTCATTTCGTCCGTCTGCCAACGGTCAACGCAATGCGAAACGACATTAAAACCCGCGCTGCCGCACCAATTCGGAAACTCGATGCCGTCGGACAAATCGAGCAGTTTTTTATACGGCGGATCGAATTTTATGTCTAAAAAGCGCAAAACTTCCGCTGTAAATTTCTCGACATCGTTTATCGAAAATTGATAAAGTTCGTCAAAAGTCGAAACGCCGACCTGTTTCATAAATTTGGTTAGTTGGGCGCGTTCTTTTACCTCTTCGGTCGGTGTCCAAGCGATTGGTTGATTTTCTAAAAGATTTATATCGTTCATAATTTTGTGATTTTACAAGAATTAAGGCATATTTTATAACACAAAGTTTTTATTAGAAAATTCATCTGAATCACGGCGATTCTGCGTGAGTAAATTATTTTACGGAGAAACGCAAAGTTCGCTAAGTAAAATTTATGAACGAAAAACCTGTCGAAATCAAACTTCCCGCGAATCTTTTTCAAGGTAAAACCGCAATAATCACGGGCGCATCACGCGGCGTTGGTCGCGCAACTGCGTTAAGGTTAGCCGAATCGGGTGCGAATGTCGTGGTTAATTATTTGAGCGCGGAAGAAAAGGCGAACAATGTCGTTGCTTTGTGCAAAGAAAAAGGAGTTGACGCGATTGCTGTGCAAGGCGATGTTTCGGTTTGGCAAGACGCGCAAAATTTGGCTCATAAAGCGATTGAAAAATTTGGTAAAATTGATTTGCTTGTTCTCAACGCGGGAATTTGGGAAGGTGCGCCGATTGAGGAAATGTCGGAAGAGACTTGGAACAAAGTTTTGAATACGAATCTGAAAGCGGCGTGGGCGATGACCAAAGCGTGTGTGCCTTCGATGAAAAAACAGCCGAATGGCGCAATTGTGCTTGTTTCTTCGACAGCCGGACAACGCGGCGAAGCGAATTTTTCAAACTATGCGGCTTCCAAAGGCGGACAAATCTCTTTTACAAAAGCACTTGCAAGCGAACTCTGCCCGAAGATTCGTGTCAACTGCGTCGCGCCGGGTTGGATTGAAACGGCGATGGTCAGACCTGTTTTTGAAGATGAAAATTACAAGCAAAGTGTTTTGAAATCAATTCCCCTGCAAAGAATGGCGACGACCGACGACATCGCGCTTTCGATTTGCTTTCTGCTCTCCGATTGGTCGCGCCACATCACGGGCGAAATCTTGAACATCAACGGCGGGGCGGTTTTGTGCGGGTAGAAAGTTTAAAAGTTTAAAAGTGAAAAAGTTTAAAAGTGCAAAAGTGGCTTGAATGAAGACAATATGTCTTTCACTTTTAAACTTTTAAACTTTTAAACTTTTTCACCTTTTCACTTTTCCGTCATTTGACAACTCTCAAAAACTTGTTGTAGCGTTAGATTTACTTAGTCAGTTTTGAATTTGAATAATGATTGAACAAAATTTGCAACTTTATTCTTGTTGTTGTCGCATCAAATAATGCGCCACGCTTCAAACTGTTAAGAGATTGAAAAATTAAAAGCGTGGCGATTTAAGGCAACTTGCTCCACGAAAAAAACTGCTAAAGACTAATCGGCAATCGCCGAACTAAACGAGAGGAATTTATAAAAACCTTCGTGCAACTCTTTAGCACGAAGGTTTTTTTGTTTGTCTGAAAACAAAGTTGCCTAAAAAACAACGAAATCAGGAGAAATAAATATAATGGCAGAAACGAAAAATTATCATTTCAACACATTGGCGATTCACGGCGGACAAGCACCCGATTCGGCGACAAATTCGCGTGCCGTGCCGATTTATCAAACGACTTCTTATACTTTTAACGATGCCGACCACGCCGCACGGCTGTTCGCTTTGCAGGAATTCGGCAACATTTATACGCGATTGATGAACCCGACCAACGATGTTTTTGAGCAACGAATTGCCGCGCTCGAAGGCGGAGTTGCCGCACTTGCCACTGCGTCGGGGCAAGCCGCCGAGACTTTAGCGATTTTGAATTTGGCAAAAGCAGGCGACGAAATTATTTCGACGACTTCGCTTTATGGCGGAACTTATAATCTTTTTCATTACACTTTTCCGAAACTCGGCATCAATTTTCACTTTGTTGACGGCGCGGATTTTGCGGGAATCGAAGCCGCAA
>JANOXW010000375.1:0-2093 GCA_031418635.1 Acidobacteriota bacterium | reverse complement strand
TTCCGCTTGACGCGCCGGCGAGTCCGACCAATAAACGATAGGTCGGCTGCAAAGTTTTTTCGTTAAATTCAACCGACGCATTTATTACATTTTCATCATTGGCGGCATAGATTTTCAAGCCGCGATAATGCGTCGAAGCGACGACTTGTGCGTTACATTCGCGCCGAAAATAATCAACAATCGCCACGCCCAATGCCGAACCTTCATCAGGATCAGTTCCCGTGCCGACTTCATCCAGTAAAACTAACGACGGCGCAGTGCAATCGCGCATCATTCCCGCGATATTCGAGATGTGCGATGAAAACGTCGAGAGATTCGCCGCCAAAGATTGGTGATCGCCGATGTCCGCGAGAACTGATTTGTAAAACGGAATTTTCGCGTCTTTCGCCGGAACAGGCAAGCCCGAAATCGCCATCAACGACAGCAATCCCGCCGTTTTCAACACAACCGTTTTCCCGCCTGCATTCGCGCCCGAAATTATCATTACACTTTTTTCTTTCGTTAATTTGAAACTAACGGGAACAATTTCATTCGATTTTGGATTTTGGATTTTGGATTTTGGATTATCGGTTTCAAATTGTTCGTTACTTTGGGCTTTGGACTTTGGACTTTGGACGGAAAATCGAAGATTTTCTTCCAGCAAAGGATGACGCGCTTCGATCAAATCTAAAGTTTCATTTTCAGAAATAAACGGCACGACAGCGTTGAATTTTCGTGCAAATTCGACTTTTGCTTTGATAAAATCGAGTTCCGCGACGGCTTCGACGGCGGCTTCAATCGCGGGTAATTGTTCGCGCAAATCTTCGGTCAGCATAAACAAAATCCGCGCTATTTCACGTTCTTCTTTGCCTTTCAGATTTTGCAGTTCGTTGTTTGCTTCAATTGCTTCCAGCGGTTCGATAAAAACCGTCGCGCCCGACGATGAAAAACCGTGTGCCACGCCGCCTACTTTGCCGCGAAAATCCGCTTTGACGGGAATTACGAAACGCTCGTTTCGCTGCGTAACAATCGCGTCCTGAATCGCCGCGCCCGAATTCCGCATCACCGATTCCAATGATTTTTGCAATCGTCCGCGCTGTGCGTTGATCTCGCGTCGTAATCTTGCAAGTTCAGGCGAAGCCGAATCGTCAATTTCACCCGATGGTAGAAGTTTTTTGTTGATGCGCGTAATAGCTTCAAACAGCGTCGGCGGCAGATTTTCAATGATTTGCCACAGCGTCGGCGCAGTTTCTTTTTCGGGTTGAATGGCGGAACGCGCAAAAAGTGCCTGATTGCACAGGCGCGTTATCTCCAAAAGCGAAATCGGCTCAAGCGTCGCACCTTTGATTCTCAAGACAGCGATAACATTCGAAGGCTCAAAAAGTTCGCTGAATCGCCACGAAACCTGCTTTTCCTCATTCAAAACAATCGTTTCGGAAACCGCTTGCAAATCTCTTTCGAGTTCCAACTTACTCGTCAAAGGTTGCAGATTTTCCAGCCGCGCTTTGCCCATCGGCGTCTTCGCGTGGCGGGCGACAAGCGCAAGCAGTTTTCCGTATTCTAAAGTTGTTAGCGATTGCATATTTTCAGCAAAATAAAAGTTCACTCAAAAGGATTAAAACGAAAGTTTTTGAGATTGGTTGTCAGGAGATTTAAATAATTTTTTAGTCAAATGTTAATCGGTTTTGTGCCAACCATATTCTTTTAATACGAGTTGAGCTTCTTCATTCAATTCTTCGTGTGCTTCGCGTTCCGTTGGTGAATATGCAAGGCGTTCAAGTTCGTCCCGAAATGCTTCGGCAACTTCGTGCGAATCACCCATAATTTGGACGATAATCCAATACCTCCATATCTCGTCATCTGTTTTCAGGATATTACGGATGTGAGGAATAAGCGGACTACCGATAGAAGCTAAGAAAGGAGCAAGAATTTGTGCGACGAGCCAATTCATATCTTGCAGCCATTCCAATAACTCTGGCAAAATAGGAGCAACAGCAGGATAACCAGCGGCAACCGCCGCTTCTGCACGTTCAGTGTCCATCTTGCTTCGCGGAATCAGCGACTTAACATCATTTTGTTCAATGTAAACTGGATTATAGAAAAGATATTGTTGA
>JANOXW010000374.1:0-1618 GCA_031418635.1 Acidobacteriota bacterium | reverse complement strand
GCGAAAATGTGCAAAAACTGCCCGAACAGTTGGGCGAAAATTCCCCCGAATGGCTACGTCAAGATCGCGCTTATCAAATTGCCGCTGCCCAATTTTATAAAAGCGATATGATTGGCGCGAGAGAAATTTTTGAAAAAATCGCGGCTGATGAAAGTTCGGTTTGGAAAAATACGGCAAAATTTGTATCGGCGCGAACATTCATTCGGCAGGCAAGTTTTATCAAAGATGCGGAAGATGAAGCGGCAAAAGCGCAAACCGAAAAAGATAAAACGGAACTTTTACGACAAGCCGCCGAAAAACTGCAAAATATTTTAGCCGACAATTCGATGAGCGAATTTCACAAATCGGCGTTTCGACTTCTCGGTTTGGTCAAATATCGAATGATTCCTGCCGAACGTCAAAAAGAATTAGCCGATTTGCTGGCTCGCCCGTCGGAAAATCAGAATCTCTACAACGATTTGACCGATTACACTTGGCTTTTGGAAAATATTGCCAACAATGCGTCTGAAAAAGGTAGAGAATTTGAGCGCGTGGAAGCCGAAAAAGCGGGCAAGGAATATGACTACAATTATCAACTAAAACTTCGTGATATTCCCACCGATGAACGTCAAAACGAATTGACCGATTGGCTTTTTACCTATCAATCTGCCGACGGTTTTCAGCACGCTTTTGAAAAATGGAAGGAAACAGGCAAATTGCAATGGTTGATTGCCGCACTAATTAAAACCGACGCAAAAGCGGACCAATCAGCGGAAATTTTGAACGAAGCGGATAAAATCAAGCCGAATTCAGCGGCGTTTGCCACGGTTCGTTATCATCAAATCCGCCTTTTACTCGAAACCGAGAAACGCGCCGAAGCCAAACGAAAACTTGATGAAATTATCGCAAATGATCTAAAAAATCTGCCGCTTTCGACACAGAATAAATTTTTCGCGCAAAGAATGATTTTGGCGGAAAATCTCAATGATTTTCTCAAATACGCTCAACGCAAACCCGTAATATTTGATTATGATGAAAGCAACCGCGAAGAAGGAACGAGTCTCAAAGATTTAGATAATTTAAGCGCGTGGGAAAATCGGACGATGTTTGACAGTGACGCGGTCGCGTTTTTGAACGAAAAAGTTCCGCTTTCGACACTGCGGGAAGCGGCTTTGAGTCCGCAACTGCCCGAACATTTGAAAAGATTTTTAGTTATCGCGGTGTGGACACGCGCTTTTGTTTTGGGAAATCAGGCGATTGAAAAGGAATTTACGCCGATAATGTCGCGTTATGCTAAAGAATTAACACCGCTTTTAGCCAAATACGCCAACGCTTCAAATCAAACCAACCGCGAAGCCGCCGCGCTGATTGCGGTTTTGAGTTATCCCGTCATTCAGCCTTACGTTCCCGTCGGTTACGGGCGCGAAGATTCAACTCCGACAACCATTGACAGCATTCGCGGCAATTGGTGGTGCGCCGAAGACGAATCGGTGAACGATGAAACCAGCTATAATCATTACGAATTCAATTACCCGAAAAGCTATCCGAATTTTTTAACGGCGACGCAAAACGCTGATGCCGTCCGTGAACATAAACAATTAATCGCTTCCGGCAATTCGGCGACGTTTCTGTCGCGACG
>JANOXW010000373.1:0-4092 GCA_031418635.1 Acidobacteriota bacterium | reverse complement strand
AAGCCTTTTCAATTGGATTAACGAAAAGACCAATATCCAAACCGCTTCCAAAGTTCGCTCCGCCGATGCCTTGATGCTACACTGTTGGGGAAAACTAGCGGTGGCTTTCTTTCTACTCGTTTTCAACTACTGATTCGCATTGATACAGATGATATTTGATAGTCAGGTAATAAAAAACTAATTTGTCGAGAAACAATCTATAACCCGCCAACTACTTGATGTGTAAATAGTTGGCGGTTATCAGCAGGGTTTTGACTGAATTGCCAACTGCCCAAGTGCAAAGAATTATACGCGATACGATGATTGCCCGCACGGTCAAACCCACCCATGCGACGCTTATCACCGATAACGTCAGAGATTTTGAGCAAATAAAGAATTTTTGTGATGTAAAAATAATCAGTGGCAAAGATTATTTCGCTTAATGATTCAAGATTCTTTGGCATCGCGCATTTTGCTCAAAAATGAATTAGCGAAATAAAAAATCAAACCGACAATCGCAACTACTAAAATCGCCAAACCTTCTTTTCTAAAATCAACATTTGCCAACAGCCAAATAATTAAAATTAAAGACAAAATTGAAGCGATAACGCCGAATGGCACGACAAATTCGGCTTGTGGAGCATTTTTTTGCCAACGGAAAACGGGCAGAGAAGCACAAGTTGTAGCATAAACAATTAGGCGCGTTATTGTGGCGATGGTCAACGCAGTCAGAAATGATGATTGGATTGTCAGAATCAGAATGACGACGGCGGTTAAAATAATTGAAACGGAAGGCGTTTTGAATTTTTCGTGCGTTTTTGCCAAAATTGACGGCAATTCTTTTTGTTCAGCCATCGCAAAAGGCAGACGCGAAGCCGCTAAAAATCCGCCGTTTAAATTTCCCAAAATCGAAATAAGCGCACCGACAGCAATAAAAGCCGCGCCGAAACTTCCCATAAACTTGCCCGCGGCATCGGCAAGCGGTCTTTCGGATTGAGCGAGTTCGGGCAAAGTTCCAATGGCAACGATTTGAATGATAATGAACAAAAGAGCGCAAAATCCTAACGCCGTCAAGAGCGCAAACGGCATATTTTTTCGCGGTTCTTTTGTTTCGCCCGCCGGAATAACCGCCGCTTCAAATCCGACGTAAGCGTAAATAAGCAGCAAAACGGCTTCGGAAAATTTGCCGTATTCAGGAGTTTCGGCAAAGCTGAAATTAGCTGGTTGAATAAAAAACATTCCAATTGCCGCGAAAATCAACAACGGAATGATTTTTCCGACGGTGAAAATATTCGTCATTATTGACGATTGGCGCACGCCGATAAAATTGACAATTGTCAAAACCGAAACGACCAGACAAATTATCAAAATCCGCAGAAAACCTTGATTGGCAGACGGCAGAAAAAAGCCGAGATAGATTAAAAAAGCATTGCAATTTGCTGCAAAAGTTGCCACGCGCACCACCCAATAAAGCCAGCCGACTTCAAATCCGACGATTGCGCCAAACGCTTCTCTGGCATAAAGATACATTCCGCCCGTGGCTTGAAAACGGCTGGAAACCTCAGCGAAACACAAAACGATGAACGCGATAATGACGGCGCAGGCAACAAATGCCATCAAACTATAACCGCCGATTAAAGCCGTAACTTTTGACGGCAACAGGAATATTCCTGTGCCGATAATCGTATTTATGGCAATCGCCGTTAAATCCCAACGGCTGATACCGCGAACTAATTTTTCATCTGTCATTTTAAATGCGTCCCGATTTTAACTTTTTTGGTTTCTGCTTTTCGTTTATACTCTGTAAAATCATTTCCGTAAAGACTTCCAGAGGAGATTTCCCAAAATGAAAAACTTTTACGCGCTTTTTTTATGTTTAATTGTAGTTGGTTTGTTTTTTGTCAATGCTGGCGCGCAACCAAAACGTCCGAAAAAAATCTACGAACCGCTTACAATCGAACAATCGCACGAACTGCAAACGATTTTGACTAATGCCGTTGACGCAACTATTAACAGTTTTATGCCGAAGAAAATCAACCCTGATTTTATTGCGGCGACGCTGATTGATTTGCGCGATGCGGAAAATCTACGAATGGCGAATTATCGCGGCAATCAGCCGATTTATCCAGCCAGCGTCGTGAAAATGTTTTATATGACGATGCTTGAGCAATTGTTAGAAAACGGCAAAGTAAAACTTACGCCTGAACTTGAGCGCGGTTTACGCGATATGATCGTTGATTCGTCAAACGAAGCGACGCAATATATTTTGGATGTTTTGACCGATACTTCCAGCGGCGGCGAACTTGCACCGAAGGAATTTAAAGTTTGGTCGTATAAACGAAACGCGGTCAATCGGTATTTTACAAATTTAGGTTATGAAAATATCAACGTCAACCAAAAAACATTTTGCGAAGACGCTTACGGACGCGAACAGCAATTTCGCAACTACAAAGGCGAAGGCAAAAATCGCAATATGTTGACGACCGATGCGACGGCACGGCTTTTGACAGAAATCGTTTTGGGAAAAATTGTAACGCCGGAACGCTCCTCTCAAATGATGAATTTGATGAAACGTGATTTTAGCGGAACCACTACCGATAATGACGACCAAGCGCACGGTTTTACGGGAATTGCGTTGATAGATAGAAAAATGACGGATGCAAAACTCTGGTCAAAAGCCGGTTGGACGAGCAAAACACGCCACGATGTCGCATACATCGAAACGCCCGACGGTCGAAAGTTTGTTATCGTCGTGTTCACGGAAAATATGGCGAATGAACGCGATATTATCCCGGGAATTGTGGGCAGAGTATTGGACAATTTGCAAAGATGAAAGGGTTCAAGGTTCAAGGTTTCAGGTTCAAGATTTTAACCTTGAACCTGAAACCTTGAACCTGAAACCCGCCTTCTCGTTAAATCTCGCAAAGAACTTTAATCGCATTTTTGCCATTGACCAATGCTTCAAAAAGTTTTTCGTAGTTTTCCAAACCTTTGACCGGATGCGTCAATAGTTTTTTGAGCCAGCCCGGATATTCGAGTTCGGCTTGCGACAAATCCTTAACGCCTGATTCAAAATATTCACGGTTGGCGTTGACCGTTCCGACCATAACTTTGTTGCCGAGAACGAAATCGAGATTGATTTTATCGGCTGGAATTTCAATCATTTTATCGCCGCCCGTAACACTCGATAAAACCAGAACGCCGTTTTTTCCAAGTGCCTGCATCGCTTCAAAAACGATTGGCACAAAGCCGGTCGCCTCGAAAATCAAATCGAAACCGCCGTGTTTTTCAGCGAACTCGACAATTGAAATGTTGTTTGTCGTTTCATATTTCGCGCCCAGTTCCTCAATCAAATCCGAGTTCAAATATGGCTTCGGCGTTCTGCCAAAGGTTACAACTTCGATTCCGCGCAGACGCAAAACCAATGTTGCCAGTAATCCGATTGTTCCCGCGCCGAGAACGGCGGCACGTTTCGGTTTCCACACGCGCAATCTTCGTTGGATCTCAAACGCCTGCGTAATGCCTTTTTCAACTACCGTCGTCGGTTCGAGTAATACGCCGACATCTTTCAATCCCTTTGGAATTTTCACGACAAACTCCGCATCTTCGACGTAAAATTCCGACAAAAATCCGTGCCGCAAGTTTATTCCGCGCTCGAAATATGTGTCGTCGGTCTTCATATCATTTGTGCCTATAGCGTCATAATTTCTTGTTCCGGGACGACGCACGGTGGAAACGACATAATCGCCGACGTTTAACTCGCTGACATTTTCGCCAACTTCTTCGACCACGCCGAAACCTTCGTGTCCGATGACCAAAAAATCAAAGCCTTCCGGCGCCGCGCCATATTCGGCGTTGTTTATTTCCTTGTCCGTGCCGTCCACGCCGACGCGCAAAACTTTGACCAAAACGCCGCGCCCGTTGTTTATGTCCGCGACATTCGGCTTCGGCATTTCTACCAGATGAACGGAATTTTTTATTCCGGGTTTAACTGCTATTGCTTTCATAATTTTGCCTCGTATTGCTTAAGATTTACACTTCTTAAATCAGAGGTCAGAGAAAATTTATTCCAAAAATTTAGCCACATTGTTCACCGCGAATTTTGAAAGAAAA
>JANOXW010000372.1:0-1954 GCA_031418635.1 Acidobacteriota bacterium | reverse complement strand
CACTTCAAACCAAAGTTGAAAAACGCTTTTCGGACGGTTTGTCAATTTTGAGTGCATACACATTCTCCAAAGCAGTTGATAATACACCCGGCGGTTTTTGTATCGGCGGAACAGGTCCTTCAACTTGCGGTCCTGACAATCCTTTTGATTTGGATGCTGACCGCGGACTTTCTGATTTAGATGTCAGGCATCGTTTTACATTTGCTAGTGTTTATGATCTACCGATTGGACGTAACCGTCAGCTTTTAGGCAAAATTCCAGCTGCGCTAGATTTCTTTATCGGTGGTTTCCAAATTAATAACATCGTTACGCTTCAAAGTGGTCCGGTTTTCTCGGTTACTTCAAATGGCGGACGAGCAGACATAATTGGCGACCCGACACCGACTGCCGCCCAACTTGCGCGAGGTATTCAATTAAATCGGGCGGCTTTCCGCACTTCAACAACTAGAATTTTCCCAAATTTGGCAAATTCAGCTGTTATCGGTAACTCCGAACGGAATGCTTTCAGAGGCAATTCGCAATATTTCTGGGATGCTTCGTTGTTCAAAAATTTCCCCGTACGCTTTATCAGCGAAGCCTTTAATGTCCAATTCCGGCTTTCGGCTTTTAATGTGCTGAACAATGTAGTTCGTGGTGCACCGATTTCATCCATCGAAGATTCAAACTTTGGTAGAGATTTTTCGGAACGAAGCCGCCGACAACTTGAGTTCGCAATTAAATTGATTTTCTAACAATTTAGAGCGATTTTTTAGCCGAGAGGCGAATATAAAAGTATTCGCCTCTCAATTTTTACCTTTAGGGTTAAATAAAAAGCCGGGATGAAAATTATCAGCAAATATGTATTTTGTTTTTTTGCTCTTATAATTTATTCGGGCTTTTTGTTTGCCCAATTGCCAAACAATTTATCGCCGATAATTCTTGAAACGATAAAGAAATTTCAAACTAATGCAACAGCGGAAAATCTGGCGGAACTAAGAAAAGCCGGCTTTTCTCTTTTGGGCGAAGGCAAATTTGAAGAAGCCGATGCCGTGTTTAATCAGATTTTGGCTAAATCTTCCAACGACGCATTTAGTCTTTATGGAAAAGCGGTTTGTTTGTTTAATACGAAACAATTGGTTGCTGCCGAAGCGGAAATTTCCAAAGCAAACAATATTTTTACCCAACAAAAAAATTATTCATCGCTGGCGGATGGTTTAGTCTTATCGGCTGTAATTTCGGCGGTTAGAAGTGATAATGCGGCGGCGATTGAAAAACTTAAAAAAGCGGTTGAATTAGTTCCGACGCATTTTGATGCCAACTTTTCGCTTGGACGCGCCCTTTTTGGTAGCGGGGATTTGGTTAACGCCATCTCTGCTTTTCGGGTTGCACTTAAACAGCAATCACAAAACATCAAGGCAAACTTTTTTTTAGCCACATCGCTTGAACGAAACGGTGATACCAAAGCGGCGTTGGATGCTTATCGTCAATTGATAAAAATTGCGCCGAATGTTGCCGAAGGATATTTAGGACTTGGTGTTTTGTTAATCAAAACGGAAGGCGCAACTTCGTCGGAAGGTTTGAATAGTTTGCAAAAAGCGGTGGCGATAAATCCCAATTTATACGAAGCGCAAATTACGTTAGGCAAAGTGTTTTTGCAAAAAGCCGCATATAACGAGGCTTTGGTTCATCTGCAACAAGCGGTAAAATTATTACCTGAAAATCCCGAACCACATTATCAACTTTTGCAGGTTTTTCGACGAATCGGTAAAAAATCCGAAGCCGAAGCCGAACTTTTAATCATCAAAGAAATTCACGAAAAACATCGTGGCTCAAGTTCTAAGCCACAGTAGATTTTCGTATTTTGAGGAAATTGCTATGAAAAAAATATCTATCTTATTGTTTTTTGCATTTTGTTTTATCAATATTTCGCAACTTACGGCACAAGACACTTCGGATAAAACAAAAAAAGAAGAAA
>JANOXW010000371.1:0-3003 GCA_031418635.1 Acidobacteriota bacterium | reverse complement strand
CCTTATAGGTTTAATTCCCCGTAGCTCTGCTACGGAAATAAGGAAAAATAAAAATTCCGATTCAATACCTCGCGGCTCTGCCGCGCGGAAAATTTATTATTTTTTGATGGAAAAATGATTTATTACATTTTCTTTAATGCGTATTTTTCTAAATGCACATTTCTATTAAGTCTTTTGTTTTCAAACCTGATGCTTACTTCAAACTTACTCTAAATTGCTGGTTTGGCAGTTTTTTGCTGAATAACAACTGTTTGAGAATGAAAAATCAGACAGTTCAAAAACCGAATAAAAGAGTATTCTGACAAAAAAACATAGACGTGGCGCAATTTTTTTGATAAATTATAAAAAAGAGATTTATTAGCGCATCAATTTCCCCTTCCCCTTTTAACAATTTTGAGTTTTGGTTGCTGAAAAAAGGTTTCTATTAACCGTTTTCTTTTTTTTATTATGGCAAAAGATACGTTTTCGACCAAAATGTTGCATAAGTCGGAAAATGCTTCGGCGTTTGGAGCAAAGGTAGAATTGCGTTCACCCAAATTGAAAAATATTTCTAATGAAAGAGTTGCGGAAATTATCGAAGAAGTTGAGCGCAAATTAACCGAAGGACTTTCCATCGAGTCAGAAAAAATACTAACGGATTTGTTGGAAAAACATTCGCACACGATTGAAAATACTGCCAAGTTATATCGGCTTTTGTCCTATACGTTGGAAACACAGGGAAAATATAAAGAAGCTCTCCAAGCGATTGAAATATACGATGACGAAGACCTTTTAGAAAAACTCAATTTAGAAACACAAATTTCCGTTATCACTCAGCTTGCCATTTCATTGAACAACACGAATGATTATCCGCAAGCAGTGGCTTTGCTCAATTATGCCTTAGAGGAAGCCAAAGTCTTAAATTCGAGTCAAATGTTCGGTGAAATTTATGCGGCTTTGGCGCGTGTTTATCGCAAACTCAATGAATTTCCAATCTCCCGCGACCATTCTGAAAAAGCCTTAAATTATTATCGCGCCGAAGGTGATTGGCACGGTATGGCGAATGCTTATCACTTGATTGCCACGTCTTATCATCAAGAAGGCAACAGCGAAAAATCATTGGAGTTTTTTCTGCATGCCATTCAGATTATTGGCGACCGCCACGCGCCGTTTCTGCTGGGTAAAGTCTATTCGGATATGTCGGGCGCGTATTGGTTTTTGCGCCGTCCGCAAGATGGAATTGACTGTTTGGAAAAATCAATCAAGTTTTTTGAACAAACCGAACATAAAGTCCAATCAATTGCCGCTTACAATAATCTCGGTATCAATCTGATGTTGCGCGGCGATTGGAAACGCGCTGAAGACATAATAAAACGCGCTCTGGCATTGGCGATTGAAGTCAATCACGCGCACGTTGCGGGGATTTTGGATTCTCTTGGCGAACTAAAACTTTTGCGCGGCGAACTCGCCGAAGCTCAGAATTTGCTTGAACAAGGTGTAGAATTTGCCGAAGAACGCAAAAAAGAATGGTATGCAATTCAAGCGATGCGAAATTTAGCGCGATGCCTTTTAGCGCAGGGAAAACTCGCCGAAGCTAAAGAAAAAGCTCAACAAACCTTAGCGATTTGCCAAAAAATCGGTGAAAGCCAAATTTCCAATATGGCACGTCTCGTCTTAGCGGAAGTTCATTTAGAACAAGGAGATTTTGCCAGTTGTGGGAGCGAACTTTCCGTGATTGAAGAAACTAATCCGACCTCTGATTTTTTCGTGCTTGGCAATATTCAGCGCATTCGCGGTTTAGCGGCTTTGAAAGAAGCGGATGAAGAATTAGCCGTTCATCATTTCAGTCGCAGTTTGACGATTTTTGAAACGGCGGACGACCTTTATCATACGGCATTAGCTCATTATTTAATCGGCAAAACGCTTGCCGCCACTCAGCCCGAAAAAATGAAGCACCTGATTTCGGCGGGCGAGACATTTCGGCGACTTGGCGTTAAACCGCTCTGTTTAGAAATTGAGGAATCGCTTGAACAATTAAAAACGGTTACAACTAATAAAAGTCGCGTAAAATCCGCAAGTTCACAACTGCTGATGTTGCGGCTTGCCGAAGCTACTGCCTCGCGCGAACTTCTATTCCGCGAACTTGTCGCTGTTTTGCAACAAGAAAGTCGGGCGCATAAAATTATTATCGCCGAAGTGAATGAAGATAAAAGATTTTACCCGTTTATCACGCACGGCTATATTCCCAACGAGAGTATGAAACTCGTTGCCCAACTTCAAGAGGCACATTCTAAAAATCATCTGGACAGTTTTGCCAAGATGAAAAATGTGCATATCTTCGGGCTTCGTGCGCCGAGTGCGACACCGGCATTTTTGCTGATTTCACCGCATTCCGGCGCGGTTTTAAATGACGAAAGTTCGATTCAGCCGCTGCTGCGCGTCGTCGAACTCGGAATGGACGTTTGCGCCTTACGCGACCGCGACAAATATCAACACGACAATCAAGAAACGAGTCCATATACTTCAAATTCGCTGATGCCCGGCTTTATTCATTCTTCGCCGGCGATGACGGCGTTGGTTGAGGACGTTTATAAAATTCGTTCGTCAGACGTAACGGTTCTCGTAACGGGCGAATCGGGAACAGGCAAAGAACTTGTTTCCCGCGCCATTCACACTACTTCCAACCGCAAGGATAAAATTTTTATTCCGTTCAATTGCACCGCTGTCCCCAAAGAATTAGCCGAAGGACATCTTTTCGGCTATCGCAAAGGCGCATTCACGGGTGCGGTTACAGATTCGCCCGGAATGATTCGGGCGGCTGACGGCGGCACGCTATTTCTCGATGAAATCGGTGATTTGCCGATAGACGTGCAGCCGAAATTGTTGCGTTTTTTGCAGGAAGGCGAAGTTCAACCGATTGGTGAAAAAAGTCCGATAAAAGTTGATGTCCGCGTCATTGCCGCGACCAATATGCCGCTTGAAGAATAAATTGCCGACGGCAGTTTCCGCGAAGATTTATTTTAC
>JANOXW010000370.1:0-2674 GCA_031418635.1 Acidobacteriota bacterium | reverse complement strand
CGCGGTTGAGCGGAAGCTCACGAGCTTACCATACTATGTCAAGTGTTGTCGAACCGTCGTTTGCTCACAAGTTGCATCGTCTCTCTGACCTAACTTTGTCTTCAACCGAATTAAATTCCGTTGAATAATTTATACAGAATTTTTAAACTGTGTTTTATCAACCATTTTCGACAAATGCGTCGGGCAAAAGCCGAATTGTTTGAACTTTATTTTGTCTGCGCTCATTTTATTTGGTATGAGCAATTTTTTCATTTCAGACGTTTGTTAAAAATCTAAACTCTTTTCAAAATAATCATCATTAAATCTAACGCAACCGCGACGGTAAGTTGAAGCGGGTTTTGGCGATGTTTTTGTATGGTTCGCCGGTTGATTTGTATTTTGATTTGATGTAGCTTTTTGCCGAAACACAACCGTTTAGAAGGCTGTCGGGGTCGGTGTAGGCTAGTTTGTCGAGCAGTTCGCCGGATGTGTTGGAGACGGATTCGGCTTGGATAACATCGGCGGTTGATTGGCGGAGTGCGTCGAGTTTGGCGCGGTGCGTTGATGTTTTATAGAAAACTTCGCCGGTCGGGATAGCGAGCGTGTCGTATTGTTCGATAAAACGGGCGTAGTTGTCGGTGCGCGTAACGTAGGACAGGTTGGCGACGGAAATATGTGTTTTGCCGTCGTCCGGTTTAATTGATTTGGCGCGTGTGCCTTTGATTTCGCGGGCGATGCTTTTTAGCGCGTCCATTTCGTTTGGCGGCATTCCGGCTGATTTGGCGTATTCGACGAGACTCGTTACGTCGCTATTGAGCGTTTTGAAAAGATTCTCGCGGGCGTTGCGCTTTGTTTCTTCGGCGGCTTCGGTTGCTTGGTTGACGGTGCGTTGTGCCGCGGTTGCGGCGCGTTTGGCTTGGAGATTAACGAGTTTGGCAATGTTGTTCGGCGGATCATAGTCTGCGCCGAGTTTTACGGCTTCAGCGATCAATTTGTCAGCATCTTCAAAAAACTTCGCTTCGGTGCGTTCATTGCGCTTCTTCGGCGGAGTCGGGACAGCGTTTCCATCTGTTTCGGGCATCGTGATTCTACCTCGCAAATTAGAGTAAATAAAACTTGTGTAAAAAAGTTACGCCGAAACTATTTGTTTGTCAAGAACGAAAATATTTTTACAGTTTTTTAACCACAGAGGCGCAGAGTTTTTTGGAAATTTTTTGGAAAAAAGTCTTTTTGATATTTCTAAAGCAAAATAGTAAAACCTTCCTGCTCAAAATGATTGTCGTGTGTGAGAATTTTCTGCAAACCGAGATTTTTCATTGCCAACATCGAAAGACAATCGGTCAAACTATAACCTTTGTCGCGGCGCGATTCGTATAATGTAAGACCATCCAAAAATGCTTCATTTGTTGATGTAATAACTTCAATATCAACGTCAAGCAGAATTGAACGAATTAGACGTGCGGCGGCATCGCGTTTATTTTTGCCGCGTTCAGCGTAAAAATTTAATGTTTCTGTTAATACTTCAACAGTCGTAACAATTTGAAATTTTCCTAAAGTTACGCCGATGTTTTGTGATTGTTCAAACCATTGGTCAGCCGGATTTATCAGCGCAATCCAATAAACGGAATCAGCAAATAGTTTTTTCATCAGTATTTTTTAGGCGCACCGTAAAGATAGTGGTCGTGGTTGATAGAACCGTCCGAAGGCAATTTCTCCCACTCTTCAAACGGAACACTTTCGCTGATTTCTTTTGCTATTTCCCAAATCGGGCGCGAATTTCTTTTCTCTGTGACAGAAAGTTTTTCCTCGACAATCTCCAAAACTTCCTTTTGTTCGTCTAAGGAAAGGATTTTGACTTTCTCGAAAATGGTTTGTGCGATTTCGGTTTGCATAAATTTACCTCAGCTTTATTATAACAAAATGATAAAACCTTCCTGCTCAAAATGATTGTCGTGCGTGAGAATTTCCCGCACGTCGAGTTTTTTCATTGTTAGCATCGAAACGCAATCGGTCGAGATTTTCCGCGCCGTCGGTCGGCAATTTTTCCAAAGTTTCGGCGGATAAATTACTAACTCTTTCGTCAATCTTTTCCCAAATAGTTTGGCGGGTTTCGGCTAAATCTTCGACAAACTCTAAAACTTTTTGCTGTTTTTCAATCGGCAAAGTTTGCATTTTTTCAGCGACGACTTGTGATAAATCCATGTGCATAAAATTCACCTCAAATTTTGTTCATCAATTCTTCAATTTCTTCGGCGTGTTTCGGGACTTTTGCCGATAGATTGACGTTGCCGCTTTCGGTTACGAGTACGTCGTCTTCGATGCGAACGCCGATGCCGCGATATTTGGCGGGTGCGTCTTTGGCATCGGGTGGAACGTAGATTCCGGGTTCAACCGTTAAGACCATTCCGGCGGCGAACGGGCGTGAATCTTTTGCAGCGTGGTCGTTGAAATAGCGTCCCGCGTCGTGAACGTCTAAGCCGAGATAATGCCCGACACCGTGCATATAGTATTTTTCGTAAGCCTTTTTCTTGATTAAATCCTTCGTTTTGCCTTTTAATAATCCGAGTTTTTTCATTCCTTCGGTGAGCAGTTCGATTGATAAATCCTGCCGTTGTTTGACGGTGTTGCCTTTTTTGGTCGCTTCGATACATTCGTTTTGGACATCGAGGACGACATCATAAACTTCACGCTGCGG
>JANOXW010000369.1:0-2874 GCA_031418635.1 Acidobacteriota bacterium | reverse complement strand
GCGGATAATTGCCGTAATGTTTTTTAGACGGAATCGGAACGCCGGCTTTGAGGTAGATTTCGTCACCGAGAAAAGCGAAGGTTACGCCGAGACTTTTGCGAAATTCCTTTTGCAATTTTTCGACTTCCGAGATTGTGCGGCGGCAAAATTCGGGCGTAACGCGGGTTAATCTTTCGTCTTTGTTATAGCGTGTCAGCGCGACCGGGACAACCGCCGTCGAAACAACCTTCGGATAATGCGCCGCCAAATCGCGTAAAGTTTTTTCGAGTTGTTTGCCGTCGTTGATTTCGGGACAGAGAACGACTTGCGCGTGAATCTCGATGTTGTTGTCGAGAAGCGTTTTTAATTTGCCAAAAATATCGGCGCGTTTTTCGTCAACGCCGAGAAGATAAGCGCGGGTTTTTAAGTCCGTAGCATGAACGGAAACATATTGCGGCGAAAGACGCTGTTCGACGATACGTTTCATCTCGTCGTCGGTGATTGACGAAAGCGTCGTGTAATTTCCGTAAAGAAACGACAGGCGAATGTCCTCGTCGCGGACAAAAAGCGATGGACGCGCATCGTCGGGATTGCCTTTGCAAAAGCAGAAAAGACATTCGTTAGCGCATTGACGCGGGACGATTTGTTCAAACTCCAAGCCGAAATCTTCGCCTTCTTCGCGCTCTATTTCCAGTTCCCAACTCTCGCCGTTCGGTTTTTTGACGAGCAAAGTCATCTCGGTTTCACCCGCCGTTTGAAAGCGAAAATCGAGATAATCGCGCACTTGCCGTCCGTTGACGCGCACGATTCTGTCGCCCGCCGCGAGTTCCAATTCGTCCGCCAACGAATCGCTTTGAACGTCCGCAATCATCACTCCGGCACGGCGAAGTTGGGTTATCGCTGGTGTTACTGCAAATTCATACATCTTAAACTAAATTATCCTGTTGTTAAGCCAAAATTCAACAAACATCGGAACTTCAAACATAACACATACAAGCAAAGAGGCAAAGGCAAAAGTATTTGCCATAAATCGCAATTGGGTTGATGATTTAATTGAAGCAGGTGAGTAATTTATTTTATAGAAGCTCTTAGCGACCTTGATGCAAAGGTTTGCGTCAAGGTCACTGAGAAAAGAAGTTTTATCTTAGCAAAGTTGCTGATTGGGATAATTTACTTTTTTATCAAACTAAACATAATGAGCCATAGTATTTAGTGGCTAATTATCAAAAACCAACTCGAGTTCTTCTTCACAAAAGTCAAACTTGGCAGCTTTTGATTCGCTGCCGTCGGCATAGACGGCTTTGAAATATTGTATGCAACTTTCGTTATTGGTTGATTTATCCCAAACTAAGGTAACCGACTTGCCGGCGGCGATGCCTTTGCCGATGTCGAAATATCCGTATTTTTTTCCGTCTTCGGAAACGAGCAGTTTTTTGATAGTAGATTGGGTATTATTAAAGACCTTAAACGAATATTCATCGTTCGATTGGGCTTTGCTGACTGTAAAACTCATCAGAATAAAGGCTACGCTGAATAAGGCGATTTTGACAAAATTGTTATTGAATTTCATATAATTTATCTCCACAGAATTTTCTAAAATTTGATGCGTGATTGACGCTTGATAGATTATACAAACAAAAGACTTGCTTTCACAACCAAAGATTAGTTGATAAACCTACTTATTACAAGAATTTATGATTTTTTTTCGCGGACTTTTCGCAGGCAAAATTGATTTTGGCAGTGAAAGCGGATAAAGTAATTGTTAGGAGAAATTTACGAATGTCAAAAGAAGTTATCAATGTTGACGGTGAAGACCGCATAGTTAGAGAAGATACGGCGAAGGCTTTTCGTGGTGGGCGATGGGCTTTGATTAGTTTAGGTGCTTTTATCATCATCGCGGCAATCTTGCTTTTGGGCGGATTTTTAAAGTCGGCGACAGACGGAACGCCAAATGAAAGTCCAAGCACAATTGAAAATAGAAGACAATAATTTAATGGTAAATGATAAATGGTGAATGGTGAATGGTGAATTAAAGAAATATTCTTAGAATTCATCATTCACCATTTATCATTTACCGCCAATAAAAATGTTAGTTTTAGGAATAGAAAGTTCGTGCGACGAAACGGCGGCGGCGGTTGTGCGCGATGGGCGCAAGATTTTGTCGTCGGTTATTTCTTCGCAGATTGATTTGCACAAACCTTTTGGCGGAGTTGTTCCTGAATTGGCTTCGCGGGAACATCTCGAAAAAATCGAGCCGATTGTGGATGCAGCGTTAAACCAGGCAAATGTTTTGCTCAAAGAAATCGAGGCAATCGCTGTAACTCAAGGTCCCGGACTTATCGGTTCGCTTTTGGTTGGCGTTTGTTATGCGAAAGCATTGGCGTTCGGCTTAGAGATTCCGTTTGTCGGCGTAAATCATATCGAAGGTCATGTTTATTCGGTGGCATTTGAAAATCCGCCGGTTGAATATCCTGCGTTGGCTTTGATTGTTTCGGGAGGACATACAAATTTATTTTTTATTCCCGAAGCCGGCAAATACAAAGTAGTTTCGCGCACCCGCGACGACGCGGCAGGCGAAGCGTTTGACAAAGTTGCGAAAATGCTCGGACTCGAATATCCGGGCGGTCCCGTAATCGAAGAGTTGGCGAAAGAAGGGAACTCAACCAAGATAAAATTTCCGATTGCCAAAATCAGCGATGGCAGACCTGATTTTAGTTTTAGCGGTTTGAAAACAGCAGTTGCGCGATATGTGCGGGAAAATGAAATTCAACCGCTTGCCAATGGCGAAATGCCAAACCAAGCGATAAAAGATGTGTGCGCTAGTTTTCAAGCGACAGTTGTAAAATCTCTTGTCGGCACGATGGAAAAACTTGCGGTTGAATTGCAACCGAAAAC
>JANOXW010000368.1:0-10698 GCA_031418635.1 Acidobacteriota bacterium | reverse complement strand
GTTTCGTTTGAAGTGTAATGAACATAATTTGCCGTTTCGCTAAAAGCCAATTCGTTTTGTGTCGGAACGGATTTGAAACCGCTATCGGCAGTAGAAAAAACCAGATTGACATTGCCGCATCGCTTTGCTTCCTTAACGGCTTTTTTGCCCCACGCGCCGGTAACGACGTAATCAGCCGATTCGTCTTTGCCCAAAAAATTAAGCGGAATCATCGAAAATTGGAGCGATGCACCGCCCTGTAAAAATAAAATTTGGTAATTTTCGGGAACATTTAAAAGTTCGCGGATGCCGTTGATCGCACCTTCGAGAATCGGCGCAAAAATTTTTGAGCGATGGCTGATTTCCATTACAGACATTCCGATTCCGTTCAACGAAAGCATCTCGCCCTGTGCTTTTTCCAAAACTTCGACGGGCAAAATAGCCGGTCCCGCGCTAAAGTTATAAATCTTTTCGGTCATTTAATCTCCTCTGATAAATATTTATTTCGAGTTAAGCAAGTACTATTTTCGCTCATTTTACACAAAATTAAAGCCTTTCACGTTCAAAAAAGGCTTGCTTAACTACTGCTTTATTATATGTTAATTTTGTTCAAATATTTAATTTTTAGCTACGATTTATTAACTCACGTTACGCAGAAAGCGAAAATGATTGAAAAGTGAAGCGTAATTTTAAATTCTGCATTTTGGATTTTAGATTTTGGATTTTGGATTTACGGATTTTAGCATTTCAGTCTGCGATTTTGAATTCTGCTCACCAGCAAAATTAAAGCCAAAACTCAGACCAATCCAAAATCCAAAACCAAAATCGCTATATCATATCACCAAGCCTCGTTTCGATTAAATTGTTTGATTCTTCATAAGTAAAAACTCTCGATTTTGTAACAAACCGCACGCCCATCGGAATTTCGAGCGAAAACGACGCGCCGCGTCCGGGTGTAACATCAATCGTTAGTTCGGTGTGTTGCCAAAATTCAAACTGGTCTTTCGCCATATAAAAATCGCAACCATCAATCGCGCCAAGCCAAACGTCCGCCGAACCGACGAGAAATTCGCCCGCTTCATAACACATCGGCGAAGAACCGTCGCAACAACCGCCTGATTGATGAAACATCAATTCACCGTGCTTAGTGCGGAGTTCGCCGATAACTTTTTTCGCCTCGTCAGTTACTTTTACTCTTTGAATGTTCTTCATTTCAATCAGTTTTTATTGTTAGTTTATTGCCAATTTTGCTCAAATCTTTGTGATAAAGTAATCGTATATTCAAATTGATTATTACTAACCCATTTTACATTTTTTGGCGGTGAACTAAAAATAATGCTTTTTCTTCATCCTTACTTTATAATTCACCACCAAAAAAATAATCTGTTTGTTTTTCATCAACTCACGAAAACTTACGGAATTTATTGACTAAAAAACTGTCCGAAGTATTGTTTGAAAGAAGATGTGATAATATCAAAAATATGGCTGAAAGTTTATTTGTGTCGAAAGAGGCGAATCGGCAAATAATTTATGATGAAATCGTGCCGCAACTCGCGGCATTGGTCGAAGGTGAAACCGATTTAATCGCAAATCTGGCAAATATCACGGCGGCTTTGAAAGAAGCATTTGGATTTTTTTGGGTTGGATTTTACCTTAAAAAAGAAAATCAACTCGTTTTGAGCGCGTTTCAAGGTTCGATTGCCTGCACCCGAATTGATTTTGATAAAGGTGTTTGCGGGCGTTGCTACACGACCAAGCAAACTGTCATTGTGCCGAATGTTGAAGAATTTGACGGACATATCGCGTGCAGTTCGCTCTCGAAATCAGAAATTGTTTTACCGATTTTCGATAAATCGGGCGAAGTCTTCGGCGTTTTAGATGTTGACAGCGACAATCTCGACGATTTTGACGAAATTGATGCGGAAGGTTTGGAGAAAATTGTGAAAATTGTTGAGAGAACAATTTATCCTCAAACAAAGACAGCCAAAAATAAATAGACGGACGCGAATAAGTCAGTAAAAATCACTGAAATAATTGAAACTTGATAATTGGTAATTGATAAAACTTGCGCTCCTTAAAACAAATTTACCAATTATCAAGTTTCAATTATCAATTATTTCTGAGTTTCTTTACTTAACAATAATTCTAGCCAACTGCAAGATAGATTTTTTTTAATTTCCAAAAATATGATTGAAAAATTTGCAACTTCCGATGGAACATCGCAATATGTTCAGCGTTTTCTGAAAAAATTCGTTGAGAATCATTTTCGCCAAACGCAAGATTTATGGCTGTCGTCAATCGGCATCGGCACATATTTGGGCGAGGCAAATGTGCCGACCGACAAAAGTTATACCGAAGCTATAACGAGCGCGGTTGAACAAGGCTGTAATGTGATTGACACGGCGGCGAATTATCGGTTTCAGCGAAGCGAACGCGCCATCGGTAAAGCGTTGCAAAACTTGAGCAAGAAAAAATACGGGCGCGACGAAATAGTTATCTGCACCAAAGGCGGTTATTTGCCGTTTGAAGGCGAACCGCCAACCAATGTGCGACAATATTTCATCGAAAACTTTGTCGAAACGGGCATCGCTGATTTTGATGATATTGTCGGCGGAAGTCATTGTATGACACCTGCGTATCTGCAAAGTCAAATCAATCAATCGCTCAAAAATATGGAAATCGAAGGGATTGATGTTTATTATATTCACAATCCCGAATCGCAACTTGCCGAAGTCGAAACCACCGAATTTGAAGCGCGTTTGGCTTCGGCATTCGAGATGTTGGAAGAAAACCGCGCCAACGGAAAAATCAATTTTTATGGCGTGGCAACATGGAACGGTTTCCGCGTTTCGCCAAACCATAAGAGTTTTCATTCGCTCGAAAAAATGGTGAATATTGCACGGAAAGTCGGCGGTGAAAATCACGGCTTTAAATATATTCAAGTTCCGTTTAACTTGACGATGCCTGAAGCATTAGTTTTGAAAAATCAATCTTTGAACGGCGAAGCGCAATCAACCGTCGCGGTTGCTCACGCTCTTGATATTACAGTTATTGCGAGTGCTTCGATTTCGCAAGGGCAACTTGCGACGGGTTTGCCGGCAAACGTCAGCGAAACACTTGGCAAGATGGAAACCGACGCGCAAACGAGTCTGCAATTTGTCCGTTCTGCGCCCGGAATTACCACGGCATTAGTCGGAATGAGCCGCACGTCGCACGTTGAAGAAAATATGAAATTGGGTAGAATCGAACCTGTTTCAAACGATATATTTATGCAGCTTTTTGAAGAAAAATGAGGATAGCGGTCTTTTTTATAACGGCTTTTACTCAACTAATCGTTGCTTTCTTAGGGTTTTTTATTTTGCTAATCGGGCTAAACGGATTCAGCGAAAATCAAGCAACGGCGAGTCTTATTTTATATATCGCGCTGGCTTTTCTAAGTGTTTCGGGACTTGGCGCAGGAAGCGCACACACAGTAAAACGGCTGATTGAAAAACATTCTTTTGGCAAATTTGGAGCTTCAATAATTGCCATTATCGGTTTTGCGCTACTTGGCGCGTTAATTTTGTTTATCGGATGGATTGCCGCTTTATCTTTGGCAGAGATTCTACACAAATGGAAATAAAAACTAAACGCATCGAAAATTACCGCGAGTTTTGGGACTTTTATGTTTCGGAACATCGTCAACCATTAACGCGCTATCTGCATTTTGTCGGAACGACGCTTGGAATTGTTATGCTCATTTGGTTCGTTCGTGGCGAAAATTGGTTTTACATTCCGCTGTGTTTCGTCGTCGGCTACGCTTTTGCGTGGTTTTCGCATTTCTTTGTCGAGAAAAATAAACCCGCGACTTTCAAATATCCGCTGTGGTCATTTATCTCCGATTATAAAATGACGTGGTTTATGTTGTTGGGAAAAATGGATGCGGAAGTTGCGCGTGTCATCTCGCAAGATTGATTAAATCCTCTGCATTTATTAATTGACCATCTGCACAAATCATCTGACCGCTTGCACGAATCGTCTAAACGTCTGCACAAATCATCTTACCATCTGCACAAGTCATTTGACCGCGTGCATTTTTCGATTGACCGTCTGCACAAGTCATCTGTCCAAGCAAATTTATCATCTGACCGTCTGCATTTATCATCTGTCCAAGTATTTCTTGAATCTGACCACGCGCATTTTTAAACTAACCAAGTAAATTTATCGTCTGATCGCATAAATTATTCGCCAGCCTTAACTGATTACTCTCTAATCCCAATCTCGTCCAAATCGCGTTCGCGGTTGCGCCAATCGGCGACGACTTTGACAAAGAGTTGCAGAAAAACCTTTTGTCCTAAAATCTTCTCGATGTCATAGCGTGCTTCCGTGCCGATTTTTTTGAGTTTGATGCCGCCTTTGCCGATGATAATTCCCTTTTGTGAACTTCTTTCGACATAAATAGCACAATGAATTCTTGTTACATCCGCGTCTGATTCGTCGTATTTTTCAGTAACGACGGCAGTAACGTAAGGAATTTCGTCGCCCGTCGTTTGCAAAATTTTCTCGCGCACCATTTCAGAGACAAGCGTCCGTAAAGGCTGATCGGTCATTTCATCTTCGGCAAAAAGCGGTTCTGCGGTTGGAAGATGTCTGATGATTTGTTGTAAAAAATTGTCAATCGCCTCGCCTTTCAACGCAGAAACCGGCACAATTTCTTGAAAATCGTATTCTTTCGAGTAAAATTCCATCAGCGGCAGAAGTTCTTTTTTGTCTTTGATTTTGTCTATTTTGTTGAGAACCAAAACGGCGGGCTTTTCCGATTCTTTAATTAACTCCAAAACGAATCTGTCGCCGTTGCCCGTCGAAACCGAAGCGTCGCGCAATAACACAACGACATCAACCGACAAAATCGCATCGTGAACGGCGGACATCATTCGACGATTGAGCAAATATCCCGGTTTATGAACGCCGGGCGTATCAATAAAAACGATTTGCCCGTCGCCCGTCGTTACGATGCCTTTGATTTTGTGCCGCGTGGTTTGCGGTTTGTTGGAAACAGCAGCGATTTTTTCGCCGACCAAGTGATTTAAAAGCGTAGATTTCCCCGCATTCGGGCGACCAATTAGCGCGACATAGCCGCTTCGGAAGTTTTCAGAAGTCATTACCTTAAATTTAACAAAATCGGACGGCTTTCCAAAATAGCTGATGATGAAACAAATTTGATATATTAAAACTAATGAAACAGTATTTAGATTATTTACAGCATATTTTAACCACTGGAACGCCACGCGAAGATCGCACGGGCGTGGGAACAATCGGCGTTTTCGGCTATCAGATGCGGTTTGATTTGCAGGCAGGATTTCCGCTGGT
This sequence comes from Acidobacteriota bacterium, assembly GCA_031418635.1. Lineage (GTDB taxonomy): Bacteria > Acidobacteriota > Blastocatellia > Pyrinomonadales > Pyrinomonadaceae. Next base: position 5,370 of record JANOXW010000368.1, on the reverse strand, counting down.
TACGACCAAGAAAGTTCATCTGCGTTCGGTCATTTATGAATTATTGTGGTTTCTGAAAGGCGAAACGAACACTAAATATCTCAACAAAAACGGCGTAACGATTTGGGATGAATGGGCTTCCGAATCGGGCGAATTAGGACCTGTTTATCCGGCGCAATGGACATCTTGGAAAGATTATGACGGGCGCGTTATCAATCAAATTGCCGAAGTCGTCGAGCAAATAAAAACTAATCCGACATCGCGTCGTTTGGTAGTTTCGGCGTGGAATGTCGGCGATTTACCGAAAATGGCGTTGCCGCCGTGTCATCTTTTATTTCAATTTTATGTGGCGGACGGCAAATTATCGTGTCAGTTATATCAGCGTTCCGCCGACAGTTTTCTCGGCGTTCCGTTCAATATTGCGAGTTACGCGCTACTGACGCAGATGATTGCTCAACAATGCGACCTCGATGTCGGCGAATTTGTTTGGACAGGCGGCGATTGTCATATCTATCAAAACCATTTGGAACAGGTAAATTTGCAGTTATCGCGTGAACCGTTTCCCTTGCCGCAACTTATTATAAAACGCCGTCCCGCTTCGATATTTGATTACGAATTTGAAGATTTCGAGATTGCCAACTATCAATCGCATCTGCTAATTCGTGCGGCGGTGGCGGTTTAATACTCAATTTGTGCAAATTTATTGATACGGTTATTATATCTGTTGAGTTTTAGCCAAAACTATGGAACATAAACTAGAAGTAAGTTTCAATTCCCCGCAATGCGGTTGGATGTCAATCGGGTTTGACAACGGCGCGAATGAGTTTCACACGACGACGGCACACGCCCCTCATTCTAGGGCGTTGGCGGAACTTCTGCGGATTTTGAGCGATTTGCTTGATGAAAATTCGGCAAACAATGAATATGTTTTGCAATGGAATCGTAATCCCGAAGAGTTTGATTTTCGGTTCGTGCGGACGGGCGATGATATTCGGCTTGAAATTTATCAATATCCGACCCAGATGCGCGAGAGCGTAAATCGTGAACAGGTTTTCGCGCACACGGGAAATGTCAAAGACGTTTGCGCGGCGTTTGCCGAAACATTTAATCAACTTCACGAAGATAGAAACACGGACGAATTCGAGAGCAATTGGCATCAGCCTTTTCCATTTTCCGAATTTGAAACCTTTGAATCTAATTTGAAATCTATACGAAAATAAACTTCGTTATGAAAAAGATTTTGAAGAGAATTTTTTTCGGCTTGCTAATTATCGGCGTTTTGCTGGCGGGTTGGATTGCGTTTGACATTTACACACCGCACAAAGTTGACATTCGGGACTTCGACGCGGACGAGATTGCCCGACTCGATACGGCGATGTGGCGTTCTTATTACAGCCGTGAGCAATTGCAAATGTATTCGGAATTGACCGAACTTTTGCAGACGGAGTATAAATTTCGGTTTTGGCGCAGACAACTTGTTGCTTACTATGCGGCACACGCGGCATTTGTTTTCAAAGACGGAAAATCACGCGCCGATTATGAAAAGGCTTTGCCCGATTTGGAAAAATTCTACGGCGAAATCCGCGATGTCAGCACGATGGACTTTGATGTAAGACGTGCCGCCGAACTCGAACTCGAATGGTGGATTGTCCACCGCGACCGCAAGCAATACAAAGAAGGCGATTTAGCGCGGGCGTTAGCGAAAACCGCCGCCGAAATTTACAAATTGCCGACGGAGAATTTTATCGAACACGGAAACTTCCGCGCCGAAGCAATGAATATTCGAGATAACAAAGCCGAATCAGGCGGCGTAACCGAAGAAGATTGGCAAAAGATTGATGATCTTTTGCACAAGTCTTGGCGTTCATTGCATAAAGCAGTTAATACAAAATAAACCAAGAAGCTACACGAAGAAAACACGAAGAAAAAAAGAAACTTTGTGAAATCTTGGTGTAGATTCGAGGTTAATAAATAATGAAGGAAAAACTTTTAGATTTACTTGCCTGTCCGAGTTGCGGCGGCGATATTTTGTTGGCTTACGCGAGCAAATATTTGGAAAAAGAAATTATCGAAGCGGTCTTAACGTGCCGCAAATGTTCGCGTGAATACAAAGTGGAACGCGGCATTCCGCGGTTTGCTGCGCTTGATAAAATCGAACAGGACAAAGCCGAAACAGCCGAAAATTTCGGTTGGCAATGGACGCACTTTACACAGGAAGATAAAAAATACGCCGAGCAATTTTTAGGCTGGCTACAACCTGTCAAACCCGATTTTTTTGAGGGAAAGATAGTTCTCGAAGGCGGTTGCGGCAAAGGCAGACACACGACTTTGGCGGCAAGTTGGGGCGCAAAAGAAATTGTCGGCATTGATTTGAGTGCGGCGGTTGAAACGGCTTTTCAGGCAACCAAGGATTTACCGAACGCGCACATTGTCCAAGCCGATATTTATAAATTACCGTTTAAAAAAGTTTTCGATTACGCCTTTAGCGTCGGCGTTTTGCATCACACGCCTGACCCGAAAAAATCCTTTTTGTCGCTTGCCGCCAAAGTGAAAAAAGGCGGCGCAGTTTCAGCGTGGATTTACGGCGAGGAAAATAACGAATGGATTATCAATTACGTCAATCCGTTACGGACGGGCTTTACCTCGAAAATCAATCAGCCGACGCTTTATCAACTCTCGAAACTGCCGACGCTCGGCGTTTTTCTCGCCTCGAAACTGATCTATCGTCCGTTAAATAAAACCGTCAAACCGCTTGCCTCGCGGCTTTTTTACAACGACTATCTCAATCATCTCGGAACTTTCGGCTGGCGCGAACAGCACAACATCGTCTTTGACCACTTAGTTGCGCCGACGGCGTTTTATATTTCAAAAGAAGAATTTGAAGATTGGTGGAAAGAGATTGACGCAAAAGATGTCGAGATTATCTGGCACAATCAAAATTCGTGGTGCGGTTTTGGTAAAATTATTTAAATGAATTCCGATCAAAAAGAAAGTATCTCTTGGAATCTAACTCCGAAAAAGCATCTATTAGTTGCTTGCGGAATTGGTTTTCTATCTTTCATTATTTTTATTTTCTTTTGGGATATGGTTGCGGATTTTTTATTTCCTAAGGATTGGAATCGTGGTTTGATATTTATGTTTGCCTTCCTGATATTAATTTCTCTTCCTATTAATATTTTTGATTTGCTGGTGCCTGCAAAATGCCCTAAATGCGATGGAAAAATGTTTGGAACGAGTTTTCGACCACCATATAAAAAATGTAAGAAATGTAATTATCTTTACGAATATAAAGTTTTTGGAAAAAACTAAGTCCTTATAAAATCTCCCCAAGCGCACAAGGCTAATAAAATAACCGAGAAAGAAAGACAAGTTTTATCTTTCGGTTCATTTTGTTCGGTATTTGCAGAAATTGCTTTGTTTGAATCTTCTTCCGTTTTAGTTTGATTGGTATTTTCCGCGTTTTTCCAATCTTTTTTTCTGACGTAATAAACGATTCCGCTGTAATCGTCGGTGAAGAGAAACGAGTTTGCGTCGAGTTTCATAATGTCGCACGGGCGACCTAAAACGGTTTTGTCTTGCAAAAAGCCGTTGATAAAATCTTGCAGTTTCTCGCCTTTTCGCATAATCACGATTTTGTAACCGTGTCCGATATTTTTGTTGGTTGAGCCGTGAAGCGAAACGAGAAAGGAGTCTTTGATCGTTGCGTCAGTATTTGCGTCATCGAAATAATCGAATCCGAGTGCCGAACCGTGTGCGGGAAAATAGGCATAAGCCGTCGGCACGTTTGCGCAATCTTTTAAGCGATTATATTTCGGGTCGCGGAAAACTTTGCCGTTCGCTTGATAACACGAAGCCCAACCGTAATCTGCGCCGTCTCGAAGGGCGTAAAATGTTTCGTCGGGTTTGTCTAAGCCGAGATGATCCGAACCTTGATTGGTCGCAAAAAGAATTTTTCCAATCCATTTCAAGCCGACGGCGTTTCGCAAACCTTTGGCGAAAATTCGTTGATTGCTGCCATCGGGATTCATTTCTAAAACCGTGGCGCGGACTTCTTCTTTTTCCAAACACGCATTGCAACTACTTCCAACTGACACATAAACTTTACCGTTGGGCGAAAAAGCTACGGTTCGCGTCAGATGCCAACCGCCGTATTTGTAGCTCAAGCCATAATCGGGAAACGTCGCCAAAACCTGCGGTTTATTGTCCGTCGGTTTGGTTTCGCCTTTGGTAAATTTGCGGCGCGTCAGTTTGTCGGTTTCGGCGAGATAGAGCCAATCTTGTCCATTTTCGTCTTTGTAAAACTGCACACTGTTCGGATTTTTCAAGCCTGTCAGATACGGAATGACTTTGCCGAATTTGCCCGTTTCTTGGTTGAATTCGTCCAAAATATAAACTGCACCTTTCGTATTGTCGGTCAGATTATACATATCGGTTACAAAAATTCTGCCTTCGGGCGATTTGGCGAAAAAACGGACGCGCTTTAAACCTTCGGCGGCGGGAATTATCTCGTAATCGGCGGGCAAATTCAGATTAAATGTTTCACCCGTTTTCAATCTGATTTTATGCGGCACGAGTTTCACCTGCGCGAAAGCCGCAAACGTGAAAACAAAAATTAAAAGTGTAATTTGAATTATTTGGCGTTTTTCTTTATCTATCTTCATTTGTGTTAATCTGTGTGTTATGAAAACCGAAAAATTTCTCGTGCCGGAAGGCAAAAAAGTGAATCTTAAAAATTACCAAACCGACGACACAGGTGATTATACAGATAAAAAGCAAGCAGAAAAAGATTTGAAGAAAAATATCGAGCGAATGGCAGAACTGCAAGACGTTCTTTACGCCAACAGCGAACACGCGCTTTTGATAATTTTTCAAGCGATGGACGCGGCAGGTAAAGACAGCGCAATCAAGCACGTTATGTCGGGTTTGAATCCGCAAGGCACACAGGTTTTTTCATTCAAACAGCCTTCATATGAAGAACTCGACCACGATTATCTCTGGCGTTCAATGAAAAGTATGCCCGAACGCGGACGCATCGGAATTTTTAATCGTTCGTATTACGAAGAAGTTCTCGTCGTGCGCGTTCACCCGACGATTTTGCAAAACCAATCGCTTCCGCCGAAGATAAAAAACGATAAAAATATCTGGCAAAAACGCTTTGCACAGATTCGTTCATCCGAAGATTATTTGGCGGAAAACGGCGTTCACGTTTTGAAATTCTTCCTCAATGTGTCCAAAGACGAACAAAAAAAGCGTTTCTTAAAGCGCATCAACGAACCTGAAAAGAATTGGAAATTTTCCGCGCAAGATGCCAAAGAACGCGCCTTTTGGGACGATTATATGAAGGCTTACGAGGACGCGCTTGGGAACACAAGCACCAAAAACGCGCCGTGG
>JANOXW010000367.1:0-11850 GCA_031418635.1 Acidobacteriota bacterium | reverse complement strand
AAAAAAATACTTTGGTTTTATATTTAGCGCATTTCGCGTATTTTGCGGTCAAATAATTTTAAAGGTGAGCGATAAACTTCAAAAAAAACTTCCCGAATCCTTAAAAGAAAACACTCAATATGTGTTGGCATTCGGCTTGATTGCGACAATGCTTTTGGTCGCGGGTTTCCCGACGTTTGTGATATTTTTCTTCGGCATTTTTGCATATTTTTTGTGGAAAACTTTTTCCCAACCGTCGCGCAGTGAAACGCGCGAGATTTTTGAGTTTTATCTTTCCGCCAACGAGATTTTGCGCGACGATGAGCGCAAATGGTTCGGTTTTGAAGTGCAAGAAATCATCGGGCGCGGCGAACGTATTTTGCAAATGGTGAACGGTGCGCCGCCGCTGGTTTATTTCACTTTGGGTGCGCTTTACAACAAAATCGGCGACCATAAATCTGCCGTTAATCATCTTTCGTATATCGTCGAAAACGAGAACGCTGACGAATCAACTTACGTTTATCCAACGCCCGAATTGAGAAATTACGTCAAAGTTTTACGCAAAATCGAACGCGAACCAGCCGAAGCACCACAAACTTCTGCCGCGATTCGGGCGTTGGAACGCGCTCGTCGAAATCGCGGCAAAGCCTTGTTGGAAACAAGCCGTGTCGAACTCAAAGAAATAAATCGAAAACGCCGCGAAGCCACGCTTGAACAAAAGAAACGCAAAGAAATCACCGAAAAAAACGGCGACAGTATTACTGTGCCAAGCATTGTCGTCGAAGCCACGGAACACAACTCGCAAAACGGCAAATCGTTTCTGGACGCGCCTCAATCATCAAACGCCAACGGCGAAAATAAGCACAAAGCCAAAAAAGATAAATCGAAAGACGACCTCTTTGCTAATCGCAAGCCGATTTCCGAAGTTTTATACGATATTTATGATCGGAAATAATTTTAGTAAAAAACTAAAAGTGAAAAGTGAAAAGTAAAAAAATCTCTTCACTTTTAGTTTTTCACTTTTCACTAATAAAACTATGCTTTCTGCTGAAATAATCGCTATCGGTTCGGAACTTTTAACACCGACCAAAACGGATACGAACAGTCTTTGGTTGACTGAAAAACTCAACGAAATCGGGATTGAGGTAAAACTCAAAACGATTGTCGGCGACGACGAAGCGCGGCTTGAGGAAACTATTAAAGATGCCATAAAGCGTTCCGATATTGTCATCACAACGGGCGGATTAGGTCCGACGGAAGACGATATTACGCGCAAAATTTCCGCCCAAGCCATTGGGCGCGAACTCGTTTTTCACGAAGACCTCGTTAATGATTTGATTGAAAGATTTCGCCGTTGGGGACGCGAAATGCCCGAAATCAATAAACGGCAAGCGTTTGTTATCGAAGGTGCGCTCATTTTGCCGAATCCGAACGGTTCAGCCGTCGGAATGTCGGTTACAATCGGCGAGAAATTTTTTATCATATTGCCCGGTCCGCCGCGTGAAAACAAGCCGATGTTTGATGATTTCGTGTTGCCAATGTTACGCGAAAAAGCGGGCGAAGTATTTGTAAAAAGAAAAGTTTTGCGCGTTACAGGATTAGGCGAATCGGCGGCTGATGAATTGATTGCACCGATTTACACGCAATATAAAAATCCGCAAACCTCAACGCTTTTTAACAAGAGCGAACTTGAAATCCATTTGACGGCACAAGCCGCAACCGAAGCCGAAGCTGTTGCGTTAAACGAAGAACTCGCGGCAAAAATCGCCGAAAAACTCGGCATTGCGGTTTTTTCGATGGACGGCGAATTGATGGAAGAAGTTATCGGAGATATTTTGCGCGAAAATGGTAAAACTTTATCTGTCGCGGAAAGTTGCACGGGCGGTTTGATTGGAGCGAGATTGACTGACGTGGCAGGTTCTTCGGCATATTTTATCGAAGGCGCGGTTGCTTACGCCAACGAAGCGAAAATTGGCACGCTCGGAGTTTCCGCCGAATTGATTGAGCAATACGGTGCGGTCAGCGCGAAAGTCGCCGAAGCGATGGCACGCGGAATGCGCGAAAAAGCAAAAACCGATTATGCAATTTCTGTAACCGGCATCGCCGGTCCAAGCGGCGGAACAGAGGAAAAACCCGTCGGCTTAGTTTTTGTCGGTTTCGCCGACGCAAACGAAGTGAAATCACGCGAAGTAAAGTTGCCCGGCGACAGATATTTGATTCGTTGGCGAGCTTCGCAGTTTGCGTTAGACTATTTAAGAAGAAAATTATTAAGGAAAGCTAAAATCAATGATGAATGACACCTTGAACAAATTGAAAGCTCCGGCAATCGGGCTAATTATCGCGGGTGCATTTAACGCGGTAAGTGGCTTATTTTTTTTAGCTTCGGTATTGAAGCGTTATTCTCAAGGTGCTTTGGATCGAACTTTTTCGGAAGAAGCCGAACAATTCGGGTTTTATATCGGATTTTGGGGAACAGCCGTGCTTGGTATTTTAGGATTTTTGGTTGCTCCTGTAATTATCTACGGCGCAATTCAAATGATGCGCGGACGCAGTTTCGGTTTGTCGAGAACCGCCGCAATTTTGGCAGTTAGCCCGCTGACTTCGTGTTGTTTTATCATCGGTGTTCCGTTCGGCATTTGGGCTTTGGTCGTTTTAGCTCAACCTGATGTCAAGGCGTTGTTTCGTGGCGAAGTAAGTCAATCGCAATTTTATCCGCCGCAACCACTAAATTAGTAAACAGATTTTGTGAAATCTATCGGAAAAAAGCGTAGGTTAATATTCGTCGCCATTGGCGACAAGATGAAAAAACATTTCCGCACAAAATGTCAGATGGTTTATATGGTTTAATTAATCGCCCGAAAGACGAGGAAATAGTCCATTCCGTCGGGTTTGACGAAATCGTAATCATCAACCAATGCAAAGCCGGCGCGTTTTAGTTCTTCGATGACGAGTTCCTTTTTGATGCCGTGGTCGTCGCCGTTGCCGTTTTTGTCAATGATGCCGAGAAGCGCATCTTTTTTTAATGCTAAACGCACATGTTTTAATACTTTAAGCGGTTGCGCGAATTCGTGGTAGGTTTTTAAAATCAACACCGCATCAACCGCATCTTTTGGCAGTTGCGGATCGTTTTCCGTGCCGAGTATCGTTTCGATATTGCCAAACCCCTCATCTTTAGCGCGGTCATTGATGTGGTTAATGTATTCCTGATTGATTTCGACGGCAAAGACTTTGCCTTTATCGCCGACTCGCGTGGCGGCGCGGACAGTGAACCATCCTGAACCTGCGCCGATGTCGGCTACCGATTTCCCTTCCGCGATTTTCAAGATGTCCATCACGCGGTCAATCTGCAAATTTTTGGCGCGGTCTTCCGATTCAAAGATAGATAAATCACCCGTGTAAGGCTGACTCGTTGGACGATTAACATTGTCGTCGGGTGAGCCCGTTGATACAGCAGTATGTCGGCAGGATGAAAAAAAGAGCGTTAATAATATGGTCAGAAACGCGAGTTTTAGCAGTGTTAAACTGATTACTAACTTTTTCATAATAGATATTATACCGCAAATTTCTTCGCTCTTATTAAAATTATTGGAGTTTTTTCAACAATTCCATCGCTTGTTTGCGGTCGGCAAGGCTGATTTTATCTTGCATTTTGGCGGTCAACTTTAAATGTTCCTGCAAAACGGCGCGGGCATCATCTTTTCTGCCGATTTCAGCATATAACATTCCGAGTCTTAACAAGACTTTCTTGGATTCGGGCAGAAATTCAGCTTTGGCTTGGTTTCGGGCGGCTTCTAATTCGCGCAAAGCCGTAACTTTGTTGCCCGATTGATACATTACAACGGCGAGTTTTTCGGTCAATGCACCATAATATATCGGCAATCGCTTACGCGCTTCGTAGAGATACTTTTCGGCTTCGCCATACTTCTTTTGATTGAGCAAGGCTATCGTCAAAATCTCGTAGGTTTGGTAAAGTGCATAAGTATTGACTTTATCGTCAGGCATTTCCAAAACGGTCTTGGCGTTAAAGACGGCTTCTTCGTTTTTGTTACGCGTTACAAAGTTGCGGGCTTGCCCCATATAAGCAAGTGCCGTCGGCTGTATGTCGAGTGCGTTGTCATAAGCCTTAATCGCTTCGTCGGTCTTGCCGTTGTCCGCCAAAACCGAACCGAGTTGTGTCCAATTAAGCGAAGAATTCGGGTCAACGATGACCGCATTCGACCACAAAGCTAGATTTGATGTCCAAACTTTGTTGTAAATAAACGTCCTTGTCGCTAATGTTAAGCCGACAACGGCAATTAACGCAGTCGAAATCGGATAACATTTGTCTTTTGTATATTTTTTCAAGAGTTCGGCGAAATAAGGCAAAACCATCATCAAAAATCCCAAAAGCGGCAGATAAAGATAACGGTCGTGGACGATTTGTTCCGTCGGGAAAACGCTGGCGTTCATCGCGGGAGCAAGCGTCAAAAAGAACAATCCGATGCCGACGCGCTCGATGAAACCGCGTTTTGCCAACAAATAAAATAATCCAATCGCCGCTATTGCAACAATTAACGGCAGTATGAACTCGACTGAACCGACGCTTGTGACCGGACGCAACGGATAATTCGCGCCCAACCAAAATGGGAAAAGTATCTGCCGCAAATAAAAAACGAACATCGCTGGCACTGACAAAATCGCGTCTGACAGCGGCGTTCCTTGGTCAACCGGCATCGAAATTGCGCCCAACGCAATCCAACGCGCCGCGAAAAATACAACTGCGCTAATCAAATACGGAATCGTCAAGTTAATCGCGTTAGATTTACCCGTTGATTTGGCAAATATCAAAAAGAAAAGCGGAAAACATAACATTCCGACCTCTTTAGAACCAAGTGCGAGAGCGAAAAATGCGATGGAAAATATTAAATCTAACGACGTATGCAGACGTTTCGTTTTATTTTCGCCATCACTTGAGGCGTATTTTTGAGCGATATTCTCCGCAAACCAAAATGATGCGAGCAAACTTAGCGCAAATAACAAGTCGGGCGAACCCGAAATCCAAGCCACCGATTCCGTATGCACGGGATGCACGGCGAATAGCAGCGCAATCGCAAAACTCAACAACGGCGGCAGTTGCCAACGTCGCAAAAGCAAAAAGACAAGAGCGCACACGCCCGCGTGAAGCACAATATTCAGCAAATGCCAGCCAACCGGATTGAGTCCAAAGACGGCAAAGTTGAAGATAAGCCACGCGACAAAAGTCGGGCGATAATAGTTGCTCGCCGTCAGATTGCCGTCGCCTTTGAAAGCCCAAACGTCTGAAGTCATCGCTTTGCCATACAGCGATGCGTCTTGAATCAACGAATTACGCTCGATTTGCCGATTGTCGTCATATACAAACTCGCCGCCCAGCGCATTTGCAAACACCAATATCGCCACCAATATAAGCGGAATAAGCCATCGAATGTCGTTCTTAATTTGGGTTGTTTCCATTGTGATATTCGATTTTAGCTTAATTCGTTTAGTTCTGCGAAACTCAGCGCGGAATTTAGCGGATTTGCCGCGAGTTCGTCAACCAATCCAATGCTTAAAGCCTCGTGTGCGTCAACTCTGCGGGCAGTCAAGAACATTTCCAAAGCCTTCCCCTCACCTATCAAACGCGGTAAAAGTTGCGTTCCGCCCCAACCTGTAATAATTCCAAGACTCACGCCAGGATGTGCAAATTCCGAGCGCAAACTTGCGATTCTAACCTTACAAGCCAAAGCCAAATCGAGCGCACCACCAAAACAATAACCATCAATCGCCGCGACGGTGTGTTTCTTTGAATGATAAACCTGCTGCATCAAATCTTGTCCGCGCAAAGCGAATTCGCGGGCTTTATCAGCTGTCGTGGCGGCGATTTCCCGCAGATTCGCACCCGACGCAAACGTATCACCCGAACCCGTAAAGATGATTGATGCGATTTGCGAATTTGATTCAAATTCGGACAACAGCCGTTTCAGTTCTTCGAGTGTGGCAACGGACAACGGATTCTTTTGTTGCGGGCGCGTGAACCGAATGACGACGATGTTTCTAACAATTTCTACCGCTAAAGATTTATTGGAAGTCATTACATTTGGGCAAGGTAGCCTTTAATAGAAAACTGCCCACGTTGCAAAGTCGGCAGTGAAGTTCTCGAAATGATGCTGAACCCGTTTCGGCACAAAAAAAGCATCGCCAACCGCGCAAGAAAATCTGTCATTTTCAATAATCATTTCACCCGAACCACGCACAATGAAATAAAATTCGTCTTCGTCGTGCGAAGTTTGATAATCTGTCCCACGCGGCGCGAAGAATTCGAGGCTAACACCTTCGCGCCGAAATGCCGTCGTAAAATAAACGCCGTCTTTCCACGTTTCATTTGCCAGTTGCGGCAGTTTGGCTAAAAACTCTTCAATCGTGAACCTCATAAATTTTCAGGTAAAACAATGACGCTTTAGTTTTTCTTCTTTAGTTCGGTTAATTTCTCTTTCGCTTGTGCTTTTGCGCCTTCATCACCATACTTTACTACTAAATTATAATATTTCACGGCGTTTGTTTTATCGCTTTTTTTGTAATAACAAAAAGCAATGTTGTTGAGAACGATAAAGTCAGTCGGAGCAAGTTTTTCCGCTTTCAGTAAAGGCACGAGAGCGTTATCAAAATCTTTTTTGATTAAGTAATAAATTGCCAAATTTGAGAGATTTTCAACACTTTCAGGATAATACTTTAAAACAGTTTCAGCGATTGTTTTGATGTTTTCCACATATTCATCGCCGGCATCAAAAAGTTGCACGACATAATCTTGAACGGCATTTAACATAAACCTCTTCGGTTCGTCCAAAGTTTTGTTATCTAACCAAATCCATTGATTTTTGTTCACGTTTGAATAATCAATCGTCTTTACAATTTCGCTCGTAAAAGTTTTGTAGTCTTTAATTTGCCCGATTGTGTAGATTTTTCCAAACCGCATATCAAGCCGATTTGGAAACTTTTCGATGCCTTTATCAATATATGCAATGCCTTTGTCGAAATTCTTTTTGTCAAAGGAAACTTGACTGCCAATATAAGCAACCGCCTTATCATCATTTTCTTTGGTCAAGGCAATTGATTCTTTTGAAATGGGTTTTGTCGTCAAACTTAATGTTTCATTTCGGCTTTCGTTGAAATAAAAATTGAAATAGGAAACGTAAAGTTCAGGGTCTTTCGGATTGGTTTTTTCCCAAGTTTGTAAAATCTTTTCTTGTTTCTCAAAATCTTTTTTGTTGAATTGCTCTGTGAATTGGGCTTTGAAATCTTGTCCGTTTATTGATTGAAACAAACCAATCAAAAGAAATAGCGCGATGATAAAATATCTTTTCATTATGTGAATTTCTCCCTTAAAAAATCTCTGTCTCGCAGTTGATTTCAACTATAAACAAAATCCGCAACAAGTCAATATTTTTGAAAATAGGTGCAAGATAATTTTATAAATTTTCAGGTAAAACAAATGCTCCGATATGCGGTTTATTTGTATTCAAATTTGTTTCCAGCGCAATCAGCAAAGCAGCGCGCAGATTTTCGGGTGTAACAATCGCGTCAAGCAAGCCTCGCGCCGCCGCGTATTTTGCGTCAAGTTCTTTTTCGTAAGTTTCGCGCACCTTTTCCATTTCGACAAGCATCGCTTCGTCAGGTTCTTTGCCTTCTTTTTTGAGGCGTTCAATCTGTGTGCCGAAAATTGCGACAGCCGCCGAATCGCCTTCCATTACGCCCATTCTGCCCGTCGGCAAACTAAAAATAAAATCGGGATCAAAACCTTGTCCTGCCATCGCGTAATAACCTGCGCCCGAAGCGTGATTGATGGTCAAAACCAATTTCGGCACGGTTGCCGTCGCCATTTGCTCGACAAAATGTGCGCCCGCACGGATAATTCCCGAATGTTCGGCTTCCGCGCCGACCATAAAGCCCGAAACGTCTTGGACAAACAGCAATGGCGTGGAATGTCGGTTGCAGTTTTCGATAAAATACGCTGTCTTTTCCGCCGATTCGGTATAAACGATGCCGCCGAATCTTGGCGGTTTGCCTTGTTTGCCTTTGACCATTCCGCGATGATTAGCGATAACGCCGACCAGAATTCCGCCGATTCGTGCCGTCCCGCAAATCATCTCTTTGGCATAATCAGCTTGAAATTCGTCAAGTTCGCCGTCGTCCAAAAAACAATCCAAAACCTCGTGCATATCATACGGCGCACGATGATCTTCGGGTAGAATTTGGTAAAGTTCTTCCGCTTTGTTTTTCGGTTCTTTCGCTTCGATTATCGAAACCCGCGTTTCTTCCTTTTTCGGCAATTCGGAAACGAGTTGGCGGATTTTCGCTATACATTCCGCTTCATTTGCAGTTCGATAATGCGCCACGCCGGAAATTGAGTTATGCGTCATTGCGCCGCCGAGAGATTCGTTATCAATCGTCTGCCCGGTCGCGCCTTTGACCAAATTTGCGCCGCCCAAGCCCATAAACGACGTGCCTTCGACCATCAAAATTACATCCGAAAGCGCAGGCAAATACGCTCCGCCGGCGACGCACATTCCCATCACGGCGGAAATTTGCGGAACTTTCAAATATCGCCGCATAATCGAATTGTAATAAAAAATCCGCGCCGCGCCGTATTGACCGGGAAAAACACCGCCCTGATACGGTAAATTCACGCCTGCCGAATCAACCAAATAAATAATCGGCACACGATTCCGCATCGCAATTTCCTGTGCGCGAAGAATCTTTTTTATCGTTTCGGGATACCACGCGCCCGCTTTAATCGTCGCATCATTGGCAACGACAACCGCTTCGCGTCCGTGAATTTTCCCGATTGATGTAACAACCGCCGCGGCAGGTGCTTGCCCTTTGTATTCGTCATACGCCACAAGCAAGCCGATTTCCTGTTGATAAGCGTCTTTATCGAAAAGCAATTCGATTCTTTCACGCGCCGTCAACTTTCCTTGTTTGTGAATCTTCTCGATTTTCTCCGCACCGCCGCCAAGTTTTAATTTTCCTTCAAGGCGTATGAATTCTTTAGTTAATTGATACAAACGGGTATTATTACTCATTCCAATAACGATAGCATACGGGTTTATTTGCCACAATTGAGAGGTTAAAGCTAAAATTTTCTATTGGATTGTCCACACAACTCCGGTATCTGCCTTTGGGTCTTTTGCTTTGCCGCCGGTAGCCATTAATTTTGAATCTTTACCGAAAAAAGCCGCTAGAAATTCTCTTGGCTTCTCTTTTAACTTCACATATTCTATCATTCAAGCACTTTATCCTAATTTTGCTTATTTCAAATAATGTCTAATTTATGAAATCAAATGTTCTCATTGTCGAAGACGAAGAATTGATGCGCTCCATCTTGCGTCAACTGCTCGAAGGCGAAGATTGTCAGGTTTTTACCGCCGATAGTGCTGAAAACGCGCTCGAAATTTTTTCGACTAATGAAATTGCTGTAACCTTGACCGATATAAAAATGTCGGGAATGGACGGCATTGAACTGCTTGACCATATAAAAGCGATTGACGATGAAGCGTTGGTGATAATTATGACCGCGTATTCGTCGGTTGATTCGGCAATCGCCGCGCTTCGCAAAGATGCTTACGATTACATTACAAAGCCGTTTGTCAACGAAGATTTATTGCAAACCGTCAGAAATGCGATTCGCACAAAAAAATTATTCAGCGAAAATCGCGCATTGCGTCGTGAGCTAAGTAAAAAATACAGTTTTGCGGAAATCATCGGCAAAAGCGAGGCGTTACAAGACGTTTTTCGTATTGTCGAAAAAGTCGCCGACACTAACGCTGGTATTTTGATTCAAGGCGAAAGCGGCACAGGCAAAGAATTGATTGCGCGTTCAATCCACTTTAACAGCCATCGCGCCGACAAACCGTTTCTTGCGGTTAATTGCGGCGCATTGCCCGAATCTCTGCTCGAAAGCGAACTTTTTGGACACACCAAAGGCGCATTCACAGGCGCAACGGGCGAAAAAAAAGGTCTGTTTCGCTCAAGCGACGGCGGAACTTTGCTCCTTGACGAAATCGGCGAAATGCCGATTGCCTTGCAAGTAAAATTACTCCGCGCCCTGCAAGAACAAGAAGTTACGCCCGTCGGTTCAAGCACGGCAGTCAAATTCGACACGCGCATAATTGCCGCGACCAATAAAAATTTAGAAAGAGAAGTAACGGAAAACCGTTTTCGTGAAGATTTATTTTATCGCTTAAACGTCATCGAAATAAATCTGCCGCCATTACGCACACGGCGCGAAGACATTCCGCTGCTTGTCAAACATTTCATCGCAAAAATTGCGCGTGAGCAGAACACAGCGGAAAAACCGATTAAAACAGAAGCGATGGCAGCGTTGGTCAATTTTAATTGGCAAGGCAACATCCGCGAATTAAACAACGCGCTTGAACACGCGTTTATTCTTTCGGGCGCAGAAATTGACCTCAAAAGTTTGCCGCCGAAAATAAAACTCAATGCTCAAAATAGTTTTGAAATGCGCGATCCCGAAGGTTTGCGTCCGACTTTAGAAGAAATCGAACACCGCTATATTTTAGAGATTCTGAAGTCAGTCAGCGACGATAAAACCGCCGCCGCCGAGATTTTAGGCATTGATTTATCAACGCTTTATCGCCGGTTAAAACGCTATGAAGAAATTTAGAAATATGGTAAATTAAAGACTATGAGCGCGGTTCTGAAATTAAAAAAACACGAAGAAATTTACTACCCCGAATCGGATGGCAAACCAATGGCTGAAACTGACATTCATCGAGACCAGATGAATTATTTAATCGAATCTTTGAAGATTTATTTTCAATCTCGAAACGATGTTTATATTTCGGGCAACATTATGTTTTATTACGAAGAAGGCAACCTACGAAAAGTTTTTTCGCCTGACGTAATGGTTTGTTTCGGTGTTTCCAATGAAATCCACCGAACTTATAAACTGTGGGAAGAAAATGAATTTCCTCAAGTCATTTTTGAAATCTCTTCGCGTTCGACGTGGGGTGAAGATTTGAATAAAAAATGGCTTCTTTTTCAACAATTTGGTGTCAAGGAATACTATATTTTTGACCCCGAATACGATTATCTGCCCGAACCGCTGGTCGCTTATCGTGTCAAGCGTGGCGAATTAAAACAGGTTGCGGTTAAAAATCATCGGATTTTTAGCGAAGAATTAGGCTTAGAGATTGTTGACACAGGCGAAGGTTTGCGGCTTTTTAATCCTACGACGAAAGAGTTTTTAGGAACTTTGGGCGAAGAACATCAGGCGCGGTTAAAGGCGGAAGCCGAAGTTGAAAGATTGCGACAAGAACTTGCGCGACTGAAAAAACCATAAAACCTAAAACGAGGTCAATTCCAAAACAAAGTAATCAGTATTGTCAATGCGCGTAACTTTTCCGTTGGTGAAAGGCGATTCAAAAAAATCGTTAGCGGCGTAAGATTTCCCTTTCAAATTTATGTCGCCCGAAATTTGGCTTTGCGCGATGAGTTCGGCGGGAAACCAATCTTCCGCATCAACTTCCACAGCAACGGCAGGTGTATATTTTTCGGCTTGTTCGACGATTTTGCTTGTGTCTTCCTTTGCAAATTTCAAAATAACTGTTAATTTTTTACCATCTTTCGGCGTGTCCAAATTGGTTTCGCGCCACGTCGCTTCTTCGGGATGAAACGGTAATTTGATGATTCTTTCGAGTTCTTCAATATCATCCATCGGCGGAGTTTTATTGTCGTTATTGTAATTTGCCGTCTGATTTGTTGGCAAATTGGCGTTATTGGAGGTTTCATTTTTGCTACACGCGCTAAGTAAAAAAATGCTTAAAAAGAAACCACAAATTAACTTTGTCGGGAGAA